>JAQVZK010000068.1 GCA_028708195.1 Desulfovibrio sp. | reverse complement strand
CATGTCTGGAACTAGAATGGCCCACAACTGGCGAACTGTGCCGCCCGTGCCCCAGGGGAAAGATTTTCCGGCCCCGGCACCCGCCAAGGGCCGGAAAATCATGTGGGGAGGGGAGTATGTTTTGGCAGCGGCCTGGCCCGGAGGCCATGACTACGCAGCCATCGTGTCGAAAAGTTCTTTGGCGCTGTTGTTGGCGGGGTTGGCGCCAAGCACGGTCTCCAGATGCTGACGGGCATCTTCGCTGCGGCCAAGGTAGATAAGGCATCCGGCCAGGGTTACGCGAACGGCTTCAGCTTCGATGCCGGTGCGCAGGGTGTCTTCCAGATAGGGCAGCACGTTTTCAACGCAACCCAGCTGATAAGACTCGCGCACAAGGCAGTTCAGGGCCACGATGTTTTCCGCATTCTTGTTCAGCGCGCTGGAAAAATGCTCAAAAGCGCTTTGGTGCTGCCCCTGTTCCATAAGAATCAGGCCAATGCCGCACAGGGCCTTGTCGGTTTCTTCGACAGAAGCAGCCTTTTGATAGAGCACCAGGGCCTTATCAAGCTCGCCACGCTGCACGGCCACGGTAGCCAGACCCATGTAGGGAGCGGCGTTCTGGGTGCTGCTGTTGGCGGCCTTGCGATAGTACTCTTCGGCTTTGTCAAAGTCGCCCATGAAAAGGTAGCACTCGCCCAGTTCCTTATTAATTTCGTAATCCAGTTGATTGCTCATTTTTTTCTCCCCAACGTAAGCTGGTTTGCGCATGGCGCTGTATGCGCCTTTGGCTTGCCCGATATTATGCATCGGACGTGCCAATTATTAATTATGCAATCAATTCAATAAATTGATTTGATGTGTGTCTGGTGGGGAGCAGGGTGGCGGCAAAGGCCGCCGCTCAAAAACGCCAAAAATTCGGCGCTGCGGGCAAGAACGGCAGAATTTGCCGTCCTGTGAGAACGGTGTTGAAAAGTCCGGCCCCAGGGAAATATGTTCCCGTATTTGAGCGATGCTGCCAACGCAAAGAGCGGCCCTGCAACTGCAAGACTGCTCCATGACGGCATCGATTTGAAGCAAGAGCCGGTGAGCGGCCCCAGGTTCAGGCGCGCAGGCTTTGTGCCCCGCCGTGCACATTGATGTGGTGCAGCATGACACCAAGCACGCCTTCAATATCAAGGTGCGATGTGTCCACCATAAGGGCGTCGGGGGCAGGGCGCAGCGGGGCCACCGCGCGGTTGCGGTCCAGCGTGTCGCGCTGGCGGATCTGCTCGGTAAGGCTTGTCAGTTCCGCAGCTTCCCCCCGTTCTTCCAGGTCGCGCAGTCGCCGCATGGCACGCACCTCAGGGGCCGCGTCCAAAAAAAACTTGAAACGGGCGTCCGGAAAAACCACAGTGCCCATATCTCGCCCTTCGGCCACCAGAGGTGACATCTCGCCAATGGCCCGCTGCGTCTGACGCAGGATGTCGCGCACAATGGGGACGGTGGCAATACGCGCGGCCAGCATGCCAACTTCTTCGGTGCGCACTTCACCGCGAACGGCCACTCCGTTACAGAACAGGGTTGACTGCTGCCCCATGCCGCCAAGGGTGAAGGTCCACTGGGCGCAACGGCCACGCAGGTCTTCTTCGGGCAGCTTTTCGGCACCGGGTCCAAGCTTGAGGGCTATGCAGCGAAACATGGCACCCGTGTCCAGATAGGCCAGGCCCAGGCTTTCGGCCATACGGCGTGCCAGGGTGGTTTTGCCCACTCCGGCGGGGCCGTCCAGCGTTACAACAGACAGGCGGGCGCTCACTTGTCACCCCTTTGGGCGGCAGAAGCTTCGGCATGGCGGCTCTGCAAAAGAATTTCGTCCATTGCCAGCAGAAAGACCCTGTTTTCTTCTTCATTGCCAATGCTGACACGCAAGTGTCCAGGCAGATTGTAACTGTTGAGGGGGCGAATAATAATGCCCCGGCGAAGCAGGGCTTCAAAGCCGTCCTGCGCGTCCAGCGTGTTTTCCGGCAGGCTGAAGAGAACAAAATTGGCAGCGCTGGGCCATACGTTGCAGCCCAGGGCGGTGAGCCCCACAGTGAGGACGTTGCGGCCCTGACGTACGGTCTGCAAGGTCTGGGAGTAGAAGGTTGTGTCCTTCAGTGCGGCCAGGGCGGCCTCTTCTGCCAGAATATTGACAGAAAAGGGCAACCGGGCACGCCAGCAGTATTCGGCAAGGGCAGGGGGCAAAATGCCGTAGCCCACGCGCATGCCCGCAAGCCCGAAGCTCTTTGAAAAAGTACGCATGAACGCAGTGTTTTCGGGCAGTTGGCCACTGGCAAGAAGGGATGATTCCGGCTCGTTTTCTGCAAAATCCATATAGGCTTCGTCAACAACAAGCAGGCAGGCGGGGGCAATCTGGGCCAGCCTTGCGGCGAGGCGCGCCACATCCTCACGGGGCGGGCAGTAGCCTGAGGGATTGTCGGGCGTTGTGATGAAGACAAGCCGGGTATTGGCGTCTACCTTTGCAAGCAGGGCGTCAAAGTCGAAAGAAAAATCGGCATTGAGCGGCTGGCGGCGCACTTCAACACCGCAGATGCGCCCCTGGATGGGGTAGATGCTGAAGCACGGTTCAAAGCACACCAGATTGTGCACGCCGGGTTCGGCGAGAATGCGTATGAGCAGGTCTATGATTTCATCAGAGCCGTTTCCAACAACCACCCGCTTTGTCTCAAGGCCGTGGCGCTGTGCCAGGGCCTCTGCCAGTCGGGGGTTGCCCCCCTGGGGATAGCGAAAGCCCATGCCCGCATGGCGTTGCACAGCTTCACGCGCGAGCGGCGGCATGCCCAGCGGATTTTCATTGCTGGCCATCTTGATGACCTGGCCAAGGTTGTACTTTTGCTGGATTTCGGCAATGGACAGACCGGGAACATAGGCCTTCAGGGCAAGAATTTCCTGCCGCACACTGATCTGGGACATGTCTTCTCCACAGCCGGGGCACGGTAGCTCGCGGCAGCAAGGGGATTGGTAACGGGCCGCGCCTCTGCAGTTGAGAGACACGGCCCTGAGTGCTGTTTTACCTGAGTATCCTGTTTCGCATCCGGTTCATATGCCCGGCGAAATGGTATGCCTGAAACCACCGCCGTGGCGGGCGGCAAGCATTTATTTACGCGGAGGGACGTATGGTCAGTACGGGCATGTCGGCGTTTTTGACCACCTTTTCGGCAACGGAGCCAAAGAGGATTCTGTCAATGCCCTTGCGGCCGTGTGTGCCCATAACGATGATGTCAGCGCCTTCTTCCTTGGCATAAAGCAGGATTTCTTCGGCAGCGTAGCCGATGAGCACCTTACCCGTGGCAGTTATACCGGCAAAGTTTTCGGCAACGAAAGATTCCATAGATTTTTCTGCGCCAGAAACAATTTCGCCCACAAAGTTTTCAATGGTATTGGGCGGTACGTGAAAGCCAACATACTGGCTCAGCGAAGGAGCAGTGTACACGACTACGACGCTTGCGTTCAATCCCTTTGCTAGCAGCACGGCGTATTCGGCCACTTCCTTGCTGTGTTCGGAGAGGTCCACCGCGCAAAGAATCTTTTTGATATCCTTCATGGCAAGCTCCTGTTCCCCGTGGGATGAGAGGGTTAAAAAATGCAGCCCCTGAGTGAAGTGCTGTTTGCCTGCCATGCAGGCGGGTAGAGGCTGCTTCTCGTAATGTTTGTTAAATTTTAGGTTTTTTTGCAGCAATAGACAAGGTCTTTTGCAGAGCATATGCTTTCCGTGAGGGAAAAAATTTCCCCTTCAAATAGGTGTCAAGGTTATAAAATCAGTCAGTTGAGCCGTATCTGGCTTTGGCAGGTTTTTTGCATTAAAAGGCGACAAATGCGGAACGCCAACCCTGGAGGCGACATGAAGATCACTAATGAGCAACTGGATGCCCTGCTTCGCCAGCAGGAGCAGTCCTCCGGCAAAGTCCGCACGCCGGGCGGTCAGGGAGCAGGCTTTGAAGCCGCCCTGGCCGAACAGTTGGGCCTTGGCGGCGCAGGGGCGTCTTCTGCTGCCGGGGGTGCGCCCTCACTTGGCAGTTTGCAGACGGCCCAAGCTTCGCAGGCGTCCATGATAAGCCAGATGCTGTTGGGCTCAACCGAAGGAGTTGACGAAACAAATCCCCCAGAAGACGTGTTGCAGGATGCCTTTAATCAGGCTTCAGGCACACTCGATATGTGGGATTCTTACGTCAGCACCCTGGGGGATGCCGGCAATAACGGTTCCCTGCGCCAAGCATATGCCCTTTTGCAGGGCATTGACGGCCAGGTTGCCTCACTGAAGGAAAACACCGCGGGCTTGCGCGGGCAAAACCCCGGCCTGGATACCCTGGTGAACAATCTGGAGGTGCTCGCCACCACAGAAAAGTTCAAATTCAACCGCGGAGACTATAACGTCTAGCTTTTCCTTGGCATCGCAATGCAAAAAAGCCGTGAACATCAGGGGTTCACGGCTTTTTTGGTTTGTGGGAGTGAAGGAGAGGGTGTTGCGTGTCAATTCTTACGTGGCAGAGGCAGTGTGCTATAAGGAAGGTCTTGCGTGTCAGGGTTTTTGTGTAGGGGACTGCGTGTCAGGGGCTATGTCTTTATTGGCTCCGCCAGAACCGGGTGGGCTGGCTTGTCCTGGCGGAGCCGTTCAGGGAACACGTATGCAAAAGGGTTTTTGTAAAGCCGTTGGGGGCTTGTGATTCCTTTCAAGTGCGGGCAAATTGCGCTTGGTCCGTGCGGGCGGCTGTTTTATGCAGCCGCCCGTCTTTTGCATCAGGCTTGAAGGAAATTAGTTCTTTTTGGCGTCCGTGGGGGCGCTGGTGTTCTGATCCATCATGTTGTACCCGCCGCCGTGCATGCCGGGGGCGCCGTGCATGCCGGGGGTGCCTTGCATGCCGTAGCCACCGTGGCCGCCGTGGCCCTTGCCGCCCATCATGCCGCGTCCGCCCATGCCGGGGCAGTCCATGCCGCCCATCATGCCGCGGCCCATGCCGTGGGCACCCATAAAGGGCACGCCCTTATCCTGCATCTGTTTGCGCATGGCGCTGTCAAGCTGATACAGCTTGTTGTCCACGTCCTTCACATCTTTCTGCAGGGCCAGAATTTTGGGGTCGTCTGCCTTCACACCCTGATAAAGCAGGGCATTGATTTCAGCCTGTTTGCCATACTTCTGCTGGTACAGGGGCTGCATCTTGGGGCCAAATTCCTTGTGGATATCCTGCATGGCGTTCATCTGCTCAGTGGTCATATTCATATGGGGGCCCATATGCTGCCCCATCTGGCCGCCCCGAGGCCCCATAGGGGTTTCGTTTTGCGCACTGGCCACGCCGGCGGTGCCGAGCAGGGCTACAAGGGCGAGGGCAGCGGAAGTAGAAGCAAGTTTTGAGTTTTTCATGGTAGTGTCCTTTATGGGGTTCGGCTGGGACCGAAGTTTTTTTTCTGTGTAAGGCTTGGTCGCCTTGAGCATGGTTACTGTGTCTGCAAGAAGGTAATATCTGGGGGCCGTATATGCCGTTTCTGCCTTGCCAACCCGGCCCCCTATGGCCGCCGCAGTCGGACAGTGACGCCGCTGTTGTCATTATCCGCCAAGAACTTTTTAAGGCGTCTCATGTGTTGTTCTTGGCTTCTTGGCGTCTGCAGCCGGGGCTTACCGGCCCATGTGATTTCCGCCATGAGATCCGTGGGGGCCGTTGCCGCCGTTGCCGCCGTTGCCGCACCAGGGCGAGGCAGTCCCGGTGCTGGTGGCATTTTGGGCCTGCGCAGGCAGAACGGTAAGGGCCATGACGAACACAAAGGCCAGGGATGCAATGAGCAGTGAAGGCTTGAAGGTTGAAGTTTTCATGATAGGCTCCTTGGTTTTATATGTCATGTGGTCTTGATCTTTTCTGTTTTTCAGTAGGATCAGATCACGTTTTTGAGCTTTTCGTACTCTTCCTGCGTTATTTCGCCGGAAGCAAGGCGGTGTTTCAAGATGTTCAGCGTGTCTCTACGGTCATAATTACAGTTTTTACGGCTGAAAATGCGGCATACAATGTAGATCGCAAGAGCCAGTATAGTGACCGCAATAAGCATTCCTGTCCAACCGCCGCCCCATCCGAAGTAATTCAAAAAATTGCAAGTATGCATATATCCTCCCGGTGAGGTCGGGCGCGCCCTGCATCCGGGCTGGGTGGCGCTGTCACCTGTTTGCGCGTTTTCGCGCTCTCCTGCCCCCTATAAGGCAAAGCGCGTGCCAAAGTTGCTCTGTCTTTGTAACTATCACTAATAGCAATGGTATTTTCTTCATCCTGCCCTGACGGTCATTGTGCGGCCCTCAGTGTTTGTCCAAATTTTACTCAAGCTGTATCTGCCGTGTCCTATTTTTACCATCGGGCTTGACCCTCTGGGTAAAAAATACATAATACAGGCATCCACTGCATAAGGACGGCCCATGAAGAGCAGACTTGCAAGAGTATTTTCCGCCAGAGGGGTAAGAGCCCTGCATTTGGGGCTTTCTCCCTGGATGGTTGTGGGAATGGCGATCATTCTTGGTCTGGCCATTTCGGCCTTGGCCGTGCGCAGCAACCAGCGCGGCAAGACATATATGATACAGAATCTCATGGACAGGGCCGAGGCTCTCATATGGGCTCTGGAGGCTGGCGCGCGCACTGGTCTGTGTGCTCCCCTTGGTAATCCGGACGGCCTGCAGTCCCTCTTGGCAGAAACGGCCAAGCAGCCCGGCATTGTTTTTATGGCTGTGGCCAACAATGCGGGCGAAATGCTGGCCTACAGCGTGCCTGTGCGTCACCGCGAAAGAAACCGGGGCGATGCTGATGCGCTCTTACCGGGGCAAAGAGGCTCCGGCGGCACTCCGCGCGCGCAGGCGCAGCAGGGTGAAAAGGCTCTGGCCCTCATCATGCCCACGGCGGTGCAGGTGACAGAAAAGCCCGCCTGGCGCTTGCGCCAGTGGGGCGACAGAAAAGTTTTTGAGGTATACCGCGCTTTTGTACCCCTGGATGATGGCCGCCCCATCCCCATACCCATGCCCATGCCCATGCGCGGGCACGGCCAGCACATGGGCCGTGGCAAGGGGATGATGGGCGCAGAAATGCCGCACGGCCCCATGTCGCCTCGGCGGATGGAGCCACCGGCACAGGCAATGGGCGACGGCATGTCCGGCGGGGTGGGCGGTTTTTCGCCGGGCTTCAGGCCAGGCATGCCCGGCGCAGAAGCCCCCGGCGGCGTCAGTGCCTGGACGCCCGCCCCCCTGAAGCCGGGTCAGCCCCGGCAACAGCAGGGCGTGGTTGTGGTGGGCCTTGACCTCAAACCCTTTGAGGCGGCCTTGGCTGCCGATTTGCGCTACAATGTCATGTCTGCCTTGCTGGTGGCGGCCTTGGGGCTGGCGGGCTTTGTTTCCCTTTTCTGGGCGCACAACTACCGGCGCTCGCGCCGCATGCTGCGTGACTCACGCGCAATGGCCTCTGAGGTGGTAGCCAATCTGCCCCTGGGGCTTTTGACCAGCGACCCTTCAGGCAGAGTGGCTATGGTCAACGAGACGGCGCTTGGCATGTTTGAGCTTGACCGTGCCACTGCCGTGCACGCGCCCCTGACGGGTCTGCCCGGGCTCGACTGGACAGCCCTTGTGGCCGAACTGGCCGGGGGCCGCAAGGTGCTTGAGCGTGAATGCGTGCTGACAACCGGGCGCACTGGCGCTGTTATCAGCCTCAGCGCAGCCGCCATGAGCAACCAGGACGGGGTCTTTTTGGGTAACGTATTTATTTTGCGTGACATTACCGATGTCAAACGCCTGCAGGCCGATGCGCAGCGCAACGACCGCCTGTCTGCTTTGGGGCACCTGGCTGCGGGTGTCGCGCACGAAGTGCGTAATCCCCTGAGCACCATCAAGGGCGTGGCGCTCTACATAGCCAAGCGCATGCTGCCCGGCGGCCGCGAAGAAGAGGCCGCCCAGCGTATGATTGATGAAGTGGACAGGCTGGACCGCGTGGTTTCTGAACTGCTGGAATTCGCCCGGCCTGGGGCCATCAGTACGGCCGACGCCGACCTTGGCGAGATCATCAGTCGCGCCCTGCGCCTGGCAGAAGCCGATGTGCGCGCCAGAAACATTCAGGTCAGTCTTGACGTGGCCCCTGGTTTACCCCTGGTGCGCGTCAATACCGAGCGTCTTACCCAGGCTTTGCTCAACCTCTTTCTCAATGCCGTGCAGGCTATGGGCGCAGAGGGCAGGCTGCGGGTGGGCGCGCGCCTGTCGCCCGACGGGCAAACCTTCACCATCACCGTGGGCGACAATGGTCCGGGGATTTCGCGTGATATTCAGGCGGCCATTTTTACGCCCTATTTTACCACCAAGCCTTCGGGCACAGGCCTTGGCCTTGCCATCGTTTATCAGATTGTTGAAGGCCACGGCGGTAACGTCAGCGTAAATTCGTCGCCCGGCCAAGGCACGGAGTTCATCCTTGTCTTTCCGGTGCGCGGCAAGGACGAAACGCCCCCGCCAAACCCGAAAAAGAAATAGATTCGGGATACGGCAAGGCACAACATCACTTGCTATCAACCAAGATCATTGAGGAATGCTTTCATGAGTGCAACTTCGGCTGTCAAGCTGCTGGTGGTGGACGACGACCGCAATCATCGCGAGATGTTGCGCGCCCTGCTTGAAGAGTGGGGCTATGATCTCGTCACTGTGGATAACGGCGAAGAGGCCGTGGCCTTGTGCCAGGAAAGTCCCTTTGACCTCATCCTTATGGACGTGCGCATGGGCGGCATGAGTGGCATTGAGGCCACGCGCGCCATCAAGAGCTATAATCCGGCCATCCCCGTGCTGATAATGACCGCATATTCCGATGTGGCCAACGCGGTGGAGGCACTGAAAGCTGGCGCTTACGACTATCTCACCAAGCCCCTGGCCTTTGACGCGCTCAAGCTGGCCCTGCGGCGCTCACTGGACCACGCCAATCTGCGGGATGAAGTGCGCGCCTTGCGGCATGAACTGGCCGCCAATGTGGATTCCCGCAATGTCATCGGCCAGAGCCCGGCCATGCGCCAGATGCTCGGGCTGGTTTCTGCCATAGCGCCCTCTGAGGCTACCGTGCTCATCACCGGCGAATCCGGCACGGGCAAGGAGGTCATAGCCAAACTCATCCACGCCAGCAGTAACAGGGGCAAAGGGCCCTATGTGGCGGTAAACTGCGCCGCACTTTCTGAAACCCTGCTGGAGTCCGAGCTGTTCGGTCACGAAAAAGGCGCCTTCACCGGAGCGGAAAAACGCCGCGAAGGGCGTTTTTTGGCGGCCAACAAGGGGACGATCTTTCTGGATGAAATTGGCGAGATCCCCTTATCAATGCAGGTCAAGCTGTTGCGCGTCATTCAGGAACGCGAACTGCAACGCGTGGGCGGCGACCAGACCCTCAAGGTGGATGTACGCATTCTCGCTGCCACAAACAAGGACCTGGCCCTTGAAGTGGAAGAAGGACGCTTTCGGCAAGACCTGTACTACAGGCTCAACGTGGTT
>JAQVZK010000067.1 GCA_028708195.1 Desulfovibrio sp. | reverse complement strand
CGGCGGGCGGCGGGGCCATGCACGAGCATGTCCTCCAACCCTCGGTGCTGGTAGCCCAATGCAATTTCCAGATGCAGCACATTTTCACCGTAGCATTGAAAGCGGAAATGGCCGGGCTCGATGATGCCTGCGTGAACCGGGCCTACGGCCACCTCGTGTACCTCTCCCCCTTCAACCCGGTAAAAGGGATAGGGTTGGGCTGCGGGCTGCGGGGCTGCCGTAGTGTCCGTTGTGGCCGACGCTGTGGGCCCTTCTGTTGTGGAGCCTTTTGTTGCGGGGGCAGTTTCATTCTCGGTTGCGGCGGCTGCGGCGGCTGCCGTATTCCGGGCCTGGGCTTCTGCACTGTCAGGAATGCGCCGCACGCTTTTAAGCCAGGGGTGGTCTATGGGTTCCACGCCCCATTGCTCATATATTTCACGCTCAAAGTAGTGCATCTGGGGCAGATCTGGCGTCAGCGACTTGAAGGCCGACACAGGGCTTGTGCAGTGGGCCATGAGGCGGCGTGTGCCGTCATGGGCCAGTACGCAGCACAAAACGACGGGCACGGGCCGTGTGGGCGCAATGCCCGCATCGCGCTGCTCGGTCACGATTTTTTCTTCCGGGATGCCAAAAAAGGCCAAAACGCGCCAGCCGCCAGCCAGAGCGTGGCGCAGATGGTCGCCAAGTTCTGCCACAGAAAAACGCGTGATTGTTTTTAGGTCAACCGCCTCGCGGTAGTCGAACGACATAATATCCTCCTACCCGCCAATGAGGGCCGCGCCCTTGCGTAAAAAATTCCACAGCCAGTCGGGTATCCACAAGCCGAGGGTCAAAACGGCCGCGCCCAGCACGATGGACGGCAGCACGCTCAACAGGGGTTCCCTTGGGGTTTGGGGCATGTCTCTGGGCCGGTTACCCTGCACCATGCGCAGCACAGCAACAGAAAGGCCCACAAAAATTACGGCAAGGGCCAGCAGATAGGCTGCGGCCAAAAGGGGAGAACCCGCCGCCAGTATGCCTTTAAAAATAATGAATTCGCTGATGAAAATGCCAAACGGCGGTGAGCCTGCCACAGCCAGAAAACCGGCCATCCAGAGCGCTCCGGTCACGGGCATGGTCCAGCGCATGCCCCGGACGTCGTAGCTTGAAAACGTGTGATAGCGGGCCAAAATGTTGCCAGAAAGCAGAAAGAGCATGCACTTTGTCAGCGAATGGCAAACGGCGTGCAGCATGGCACCGGAAACAGCAAGCCCGCCCACGCCTATGCCCAGCGCCAGTATGCCCATATGCTCCACGCTGGAATAGGCCAGCATGCGTTTGTAGTGGCCCTGCCCCACAATAAAGATGGCCGCCGTAATAAGCGACAGCAGGCCAAAAAAGCTGAGCAGCCCGCCGCTGAATCCGCCAAGCCCGGCTGCCAGCATGATCTGGTGGCCGCGCAAAATGCCGAGCATGGCGCAGTTGAGCAGCGCCCCGGAAAGCAGGGCCGAAACAAGCGAAGGAGCCTGGCTGTGCGCGTCGGGCAGCCAGTTGTGCAGGGGGGCCAGCCCCATCTTGGTGCCGTAGCCCACAAGCAGAAAGATAAAGGCCGCCTTGAGCCAGGTTTCTTCACCGGCCCTGGCGTGGCTGACAAACCAGCCAAGCTGGTCCATACCTTCCATCATGGCTTCCATACCTTCGGGCGTGTAAAAAGCCACAGAAAGCAGGATGTTGCCCACCATTGCCAGGGCGATGCCCACAGAGCAGATGATCAGGTATTTCCAGGTGGCTTCAAGGGAGCGCTGGTGCCTGTGAAAGTATATGAGTGGCGCGCTGGAGAGTGTGGTGGCTTCAATGCCCACCCACAAGGCCCCCAGATGCTGCGTGCTGGTCACAAGCGTCATGGATGAAAGAAAAAAACAGAGGCAGGCGGCCAGACGGCGCTGGGGTGCGTTGGTAAAGCCGGGGCCGCCGCCGATGGCCGTGTGTACTTCCAGCCGGTCTTCTTCACGCAGGTAATAGACCGCGTAAATGGAGGCCGCCAAAAACAGCAGGCTGGCCAGCATGAGAAAAAGCGCACCAAGCGCGTCGGGGGCCAGCAAACCGTTCAGGGCGCGGGGTTCTGCGCCTGTGGCAACGGCGTGTGTTGTCCAGGCGGCCAAAGCCACGTGGCCCAGAGCCGTCAGGGGCAGAATAATCCGGCCCATGGCCTTGGTGCCAAGCAGGATGATACAGCCCGCCACCAGCGGGAGAAAAAGCAAGGCTACCAGCATGGGCATCAATCCCTGAGGCTGCGAAAGCGGCCCACGTCAATGGATTCAAAGGTATTGCCAATATGGTTGATGGCAATACCCATAACAAAGACAGCCACAAACACGTCCAGCAGCAGGGCCAGTTCAAACCACATGGTGCCCGCCGTCATGAGGGGCATGCCCAACAGAAAGATGCCGTTTTCTGCCACAAGATAGCCAATGACCTGGGTCAGGGCCGTCGTGCGCCCCACCACCAGAATGAGCCCGGCAAAAAGCGTGGTCAGTGCTGTGGGCAGCAGCAGCGGCGGAAAGAGCGCGGGCAGGGTCAGCAAACGGGCTTCAAGCCACAGGGAGAAAACAAGCCCGGCCATGCCTGCCAATACGCCAAGAGCTATATGCAGCCTTGGTTTCATGCGCTTGTGGGCGTGCAGTTGGGCACGCGTGCGCCAGAGCAGGCCGGGCAAAATAACACCCTTGATAAGCAGTACGGCGAAGGCCAGCAGGCCGTGGTCCATACTCAGCAGCATGGCTGCCAGCAGTATGCCCTGAAAAGCCGTAAGGCGAATGAGCCACATGAGCCGTGTTGTGCCCAGCATGAGCAAATTGTTCAGCATGAGCAGGAACAGACAGGTTTGCAGTACAGATTCCATGCTTATCTCGTCTGGGTCAGAATGAGGGCCAGGGCTGCCGTGGCCGACGCGCCGCCAAGCAGATAGGGCACGCGGTCCATGCGCAGACGGGCCATGACAGATTCCACAATACCCACAATGACTGCCAGCAGCAGTATTACCACAATGCGCAGCCCGGCCTGCTGCCACACGGGCAGCGCCGGCGTCACAAGCCCCGCTATGAGGGCAGAAAAAAACCACAGCTTGAGGGCCGCGCCGTAGGTGATCATGGCCAGGTTGGGGCCAGAGTGGTCCAGCACCATAACCTCGTGGATCATGGTCAGTTCAAGGTGCGTATTGGGGTCATCCACAGGGATGCGGCAGTTTTCAACCAGCAGCAGAATAAAGAAGATGCAGGGCAAAAGCAGCAGTTCGCCACGGCCCAGTGCCCAAGCCCCGGCCACCTGCCCGCTAAACAGGGATGAAAGCGAAAAAGCCGTGTGCGGGCTGCGCCCGAGATCCAGCGTGACACTTGTGAGCACCAGAAGCGCCAGAAAGAAAAGTGGTTCGGCCAGGGCTGAAAAGGTTGCTTCGCGGCTGGCACCCATGCCTTCAAAGGCTGACCCTGTGTCCAGAGCAGAGAGCATGATGGCAAAGCGGCCCATGCCAAGCAAATAGGCTACCAGTATAAAGTCTCCACTGAAGGCCAGGGGCGAGGTGGCACCGCCCAGAGGCAGCAGGGCCAGGGCACAAACGCTGGCTGCCAGGGCAATGGCCGGGCCACAGGCAAAAACCCAGGTGGTGGTGCGGCTGATGACCTCACCCTTGCGCATGAGCTTGGCGAGATCATAGTAGGTTTGCAGTATGGGCTTGCCGTGCCTGCCCGCAAATTTGGCCTTTACCCTGTTGATGATGCCGGGCAGGAGAGGGGCCAGCACAAGGGCCAGCACAAACTGCACAGCGTAGATGATGAGACTTTCTTTCATGCGCTCAGCCCCCAGATGAGAAGGCCTACCACCGTGGCGAGAATATACAGGATATACAGGTGGATCTTGCCGTGCTGGATGATTTTACAGGCATTGCACAGCCGTTCCACGGCTTCAAACAGCGGAGTATAGAATCCGCTACGCAGGCGGTCCGGGGCGGACACATTGAATGTGCCGTTCTTGGGGAACAGGCTCGAATCGAGATTCATGCGCACTTTAAGTCCCATGCCTGGTGCAAAAACCTTGGCCAGAGGTTCGGAAAAAGCGGCGTCCGTATACTGAATGCGGGCAGTGCCCCCCTGATAGCCGCAACCCCACGTGGGCATGGAGGCAAGCTTGCGCCGTTTGAGCATCCGCTTGCGCAAAATAATGCCAGCCAGGGCCAGACCAAGGGCAATGGAGCCCACAAGAGATGTCATGGCGAGGCTCGTGCGTGCCTGATCCTGTCCGGCAACGGCTTCTGCCTGCATGTCATTGGGCATGGGCAGGGCGGTGAGGCCCGTCATGGAGGCAAGGTCAAAAAAGGCCGGGGCCGCCAGCCCACCAGCCACGCAGACAGCGGCGGGCAGTGCCAGTGGCCAGAGGGTCTTCCAGCTCAGGGGGTGGGGGTTGGCCGCAAAGCCGGTGCGGGGTTCGCCAAGAAAAGTAATACCATAGGCCTTGGCATAGAGGGCGGCGGCAAGGCCGCTGATGAGGGCCAGGCCAACCAGCGCCAGCAAAAGGCCAACTTGCCGTTCGAGACCGGGCAGGCTAGGGCCGTCCAGAAGTGAAAGCGCCAGCACAAGTTCGCCCGCAAAGCCATTGAACGGCGGCAGGCAGGCAATGGCCGCCGCGCCCAGAGCAAAGGCCGCGCCCAGCAGGGGCAGGCGTTTTTGCAAGCCGCCAAGCATTTCCATCCGTACGGTGCCCGTTGCGTGCAGCACTTCGCCCGCGCATAAAAAGAGCAAACCCTTGAAGCCCGCGTGGTTCATCATATGCATGAGGCAGCCCGCGAGCCCAAGTGTTGCTATCCAAGCGTTGCCGCACGAGAGGCCAATAAGGCTTGCCCCAAGGCCCATGAGCATGAGGCCCATATTTTCAACGCTGGAATAGGCCAGCAAACGCTTGAGGTTGCTCTGCCCAAGGGCTTTCATAATGCCGATGAGGCCAGTGCCAAGACCGATCACCAGTATGGCCCAGCCCCACCACTCGGGGGCGGTGCCGGGCGCGGCCAAAAGACCGAGGCTGCGGATGATGCCATAGAGCCCTGCGTTGATCATGGCTCCAGAAAGCAGGGCCGACACGTGGCTGGGGGCAGCGGGGTGGGCCTCTGGCAACCAGACATGCATGGGCGCAATACCGGCCTTGGCACCAAAGCCAAGAACAGCCAGTACAAAAAGGGCCGTTAAAACGCCGGGGCCAGCGTCACGCACAACCCCCTGCATGATCACGCCGCCCTGCAAGGCCTCAAAGGACGTGGTGCCCGTGCTCTGCCAAAGCAGAACAAAAAAAGCCATAAGGACAACGGCCCCCAGATGGGCCGCCACAAGATAGACCCATGATGCGTCGCGCACCTGGCGGTCGCCGTCGTTGAAGTCGATGAGAAAGAAGGGCGCAAGGGACATGAATTCCCAGGCCAGCATAAAGAGCACGGCGTCGCGCGCGGCCATAACAAGGGCGAGCCCCAGAATCAGCAGCAGATAAAAAAACCAGTGCGCGGCCAGGTTGTGTTCTTGCGGGTGCTCATGGCGCAAGGCCATACCGCCCGAAACTGCGCAGACAAAGCCCAGCCCGAATACTGGCAGCAAAAAGATGCGGCTCAGGGGGTCAAGCCCCAGAACACATGCGCCCACAGGCAAACCCCAGGGCAGACGCAACGAAACGGCCTCGCCCCAGGGGGACAAGGCCAGCGCGCAAAGTCCTGCCACGCAGCCTGCCGCAGCGCCGCATGAGCCAAGCAAATTGGCGACTTTGCCGCCATTCACCGTTGACGGCAGTAGTGCCAGCAATGCCGTGGCGGCGGCAACCGCCGCCAGGATGAGCAGGGTTATGATAAAGAGCGTCATGGTTTTTTGAGGCTTACGCCAGGCCCTGTTTCAGCAGATCGTCAAAATAGGCGATGGTTTTTTTCAGCCCGTCTTCCAGCTTGACCTGCGGCTCCCAGCCCAGTTTTTCGCGGGCAAGGGTGATGTCGGGCTTGCGCTGCCTGGGGTCGTCGCTGGGCAGCGGTTCGCAAATGATGGCAGACCTGCTGCCCGTCATTGCCACAACCTTTTCAGCCAGTTCGCGTATGGTGAACTCGCCGGGGTTGCCCATATTCATCGGGCCGATGAAGTCTTCAGGCGAGGCCATAAAGCGCACCATGCATTCGACGAGGTCGTCCACATAGCAGAAGGAGCGGGTCTGGCTGCCGTCACCGTAAATGGTGATGGGCTGGCCCTTGAGCGCCTGAATGATGAAGTTGGACACCACGCGCCCGTCATTGGGATGCATTTTGGGCCCGTAGGTATTGAAAATGCGCCCCACCTTGACGGGCAGGCCGCCCTGACGCCAGTAGGCAAAAAACAGGGCTTCGGCGCAGCGCTTGCCTTCGTCGTAGCAGGAGCGGATGCCGTTGGGGTTCACATGGCCCCAATAGTCTTCAGTCTGCGGATGAATTTCGGGGTCGCCGTACACCTCGCTGGTGGACGCCTGATAGATGCGCGCCTTGAGCCTTTTGGCCAGTCCCAGCATGTTGATGGCCCCGTGAACGCAGGTCTTGATGGTCTGCACGGGGTCGTGCTGATAGTGTATGGGAGAGGCCGGGCAGGCCAGGTTGTAAATTTCGTCCACTTCAACAAAGAGGGGAAAAGTCACATCATGGCGGATGAGTTCAAACCTTCTGTTGTCGAGAAATTCTTCAACATTGGCGCGGGCGCTGGAAAAGAAATTGTCCACGCAGAGAACTTCATGCCCTTCGTTGAGCAGCCTTTCGCACAGGTGGGATCCCAAAAAACCTGAACCGCCTGTGACAAGTATGCGTTTGCGCAGATGCATATTCCCCCCGAAAAGGTGGTGTTAAATCATGTGTTGGAATAACAAAAACGCTTAACCATAGTCCTATTGCCTTTGCTTGGCAATGGTGCGCGGGCAAAGCAGTATTGAAAATGTGCCTCTGCTCCGGGCGGGTTTGGGTGACAGTTTGCGCTGCCAAGCTGCGTACAGCGTGCCGGGTTTTCGCCGCCGTTTCAACGCTCTTGCCGATGGTTGACCCTCCCTGTGCGGCTTGCCCTTGCTCACGCGGATTGATATGTATCGGCACGAGGTAAGCATGTCCAAAAAATCCGTAGCTCGTATTGATCCCCTTTCTGTCCCCCTGCCGCTTGAAGGTGTGGACAGCCACGCCCACCTGGACGGTGAAGAGTTTGACCAGGACCGCGAGGACGTGCTGAACCGCGCCTGCGCCTGCGGCGTGGCCCATGTGGGCAACGTCTTTTTGGGGCCGGAGGATTTTGCCGCGCGGCGGCACTATTTTGCCGCCCACCCGCAGGTGTTTTTTATTATGGGCATCCACCCCTGCAGCGGGCAGGACTGCACGCCGGACGCGCTTGAAGCCATGCACCGCGCCTTTAAGGAAGAACCCCGCCTGAAAGCGCTTGGCGAGACAGGGCTGGACTTTTATTGGGACGATTGCCCCCGTGAAGTGCAGTACGAAGCGTTTTCGGCCCAGTTGCGGCTGGCGCGTGAAGTGGCGCGGCCTGTGGTCATCCATTGCCGCGAGGCCGAAGAAGAAACCCTTACGGTTTTGGAGTCCCAGGGGTTTAAAGATTATCCCGTGCTGTGGCACTGCTTTGGCAAGGGGCCGGACCTGGCCCGGCGCGTCATACGCAACGGCTGGCATATATCCGTACCCGGCCCTGTGACGTACAAGGCCAATGACGCTCTGCGTGAGGCTGTGACCTGCATTCCTGCTGACCGGCTTATGCTTGAGACAGACGCCCCCTACCTTGCGCCCCTGCCCTGGCGTGGCAAGCGCAACGAACCGGCTTTTACTGTTTTTACCGCGCGGGCCGTGGCCGAGGCGCGCGGGCAGGAGCCAGAAGACCTCTGGCGCATGTGTGGGCAAAATGCCCGCCGGTTTTTCGGCGTATAACCCTGTGCTGAAGAGCGGTCCATATCAGTGACCTTTGCGCGGATTACGCAGACGTTCGAGCGCGGGCAGGCCGGCCACGGGGCGGCAAAAACCTTGGCTTTGTCTGAAATTTGTCAATAATCTTGTAAATATCCGCGCCGTTCTCTTGACCTTGGCACCTGAAGCACGGCACTCTTTGTTTCAAGGAGCAAGTATGGAGTACCTGACTTTTTCAACCCTTGACCCGGCCTTCAATCTCGCGCTTGAAGAAGTCCTGCTCCAGGCTCTTCCCGCCGGGCATTCCGGCTACTTTTTGCTGTGGCAAAACGGCCCCTCCGTTATTGTGGGCCGCCACCAATGCACCGCGGATGAAGTGAACGCAGACTTTATTCGCCGTGAAAATCTGCCTGTGGTGCGCCGCATGACGGGCGGCGGGGCCGTGTATCACGACACGGGCAATCTCAATTTTTCTTTTATTGAACATGCCAATGGCCGCGACAGGGTGGACTTCCGGCGCTACCTTGCGCCTGTGTGCGCAGCACTGGCTGACCTTGGTGTTCAGGCCCAAATATCGGGCCGCAATGACATTGAGGTCGGGGGCCGCAAGATTTCCGGCAGCGGGCAGATGCTGCGCCGGGGCAAGGTGCTGCACCACGGCACGTTGCTTATTGATGTGAATTTTGAGCGCCTTGTGGAAGCCCTGAACGTGGACCCGGAAAAGATGCGCTCCAAGGGGGTTGCCTCGGTGCGCTCACGGGTTGGCAATATTTCTGAATTCTGGCGTTCTGGCAGCGACATTGCCGCACTGACCGCGGCCCTGGTGCGCCATTGCGCAGGGCGGCCCGGCACGCTGGACGACGCTGTCATGGCTGAGGCCCACACGCTGGCTGACGAAAAATACCGCCTGTGGAGCTGGAATTACGGGGCCATGCCCAACTTCACCGAACGCAAGCGGCAGCGCTTTGACTGGGGAACGGTGGAGCTGCGCCTTGACGTGAAGAGCGGGCACATCGCGGCCTGCAAAATTCTGGGTGACTTTTTCTGTAATGCGGGGGAGGGCATTCAAGAGCTGGAGCAAAGCCTCGCAGGCCTTTCGCGCGAACCTGCGCGGCTTGAAGAGGCCCTGGGCCAGGCAGATATGACCCGGTATTTCAGCGGTTGCGATGCCGCAGTGATGACACAATTTTTTACGCAGGCCTGAGAGTGTTGACGCTTGATGCGTAAGGCACGGTGAAAAATTGACCCGCGCTGCCCATGATGCCGCGCCAGGTGGCCAAAGCAGTGTCTGCGCGGAATGCGGATAATTTTTTCACACTTCTTGTGCCTGTCCTGTGCTGGTGGTATTCTTGGTTCATCAGTGAGTTGTTGGTGTTCTTCGGGTGCTGCGTCCCGTACTTTATATGACGCGGTTGTTTCTAATCACACCCAATAAGGGAGAAAGCATGTCGGATTTGCGTACCCCGCTGACCTCCTGGCATGAAGCTCAAGGCGCGAAAATGGCTCCTTTCGCGGGCTGGCTCATGCCCATTCAGTATGAAGGCATTCTTGTGGAGCACACGCACACCAGAAAACATGCCGGTATTTTTGATATCTGCCATATGGGCGAGT
>JAQVZK010000066.1 GCA_028708195.1 Desulfovibrio sp. | reverse complement strand
AAAGGGCAGATCGCTGTATCCGGCGAGGGGGGCCAGCCAGGGATGTTCACGGCCAATGGGCAGGCTTGGCGGGTTGCAGGGGCAGGGGGGCAGAGAAAAGACCTTGCTCACGGGAATCCTTGAAGAATCACTGACAGATGTCTGTGTTATACGGTTATGCCACTGTGGCGTAGCCCTTGTTATTTTTTCGGGGCGTCAGGTTCTTTGTCGGGCACACTGGGACCCTGCAGTTCGTCTGTGCCGGGAAAGGGAGCAGGGGGGCGCGGTCCAACGATGGTAATACTGGCCTTGGCAACCTTGTCGGACAGAGGGGCGGGGGCGTCCTCACTGTCCGCCGTGGCGGCGGTGGGGGCATTGTCCGCCTCGTTTGGGCCGTCCGCCGCATCATCCTCAGTGTCTTCGTGAATGCCAAGGGGCAACTGGTCAAGCTGGGTGGGCGCTGTGCTGGCGGCGGCTCCGGCCTCCGTTGCCATAAGCACTGGCGGTTCGTCCTCTTCGCCTGCATTGGCATCCCTGGCCGGGGAAGAGAGGCTGCCCCGCGGCGACGCGCCAGCGCCCGATGCAGCCGCCTGAACCGCAGGCCCGGGCACGGGGTAGACGCACTGACCATCGCGGCAAGTAACACGGTCCAGCAGCGCGGCAGCCGAACGCAGTCCGTCATTGATAGTTTCGGCCACAAAGCCATTGCTGAGGTGGTCAAGTATGCCCGTACGTTCAAGTATGCGGCTCACGGACCGGCTGCCTACCACAAGGATGACCGGGACACTGCGGGCGTAGCAGCGCTCCACAAATTGCGACAGGGCCTGCGCTCCGGAGGCGTCCAGCCAGAAAACGCGGCTCAGGTGCAGCACCACAAGCCGGGCGGGTTCTTCGTCCTCTTCATAGAGCTGGCGTTCAAGTTCGTGGATGGCACCAAAAAAGAGCGTGCCTTCAATGACATACACGGCGATGCCGCCCGGCAGGCTGGCCGGGGCGTCGCGCAGCAGCGGGTCGTTGGGGCGCAGCCGCCGCACACGCGGGTGGGCGGTTTTGTAGATGAAAAGCACCAGAGACAGCAGCACGCCGATGAAGATGGCTTTTTCAAGGTCGAAAATAAGGGTGGCGGCAAAGGTCATTGTCAGCACGATGCGGTCAATGCGCGTGGCGACAAGGCACAGGCGTATGGCTTCAAAATCGATCATGCGTGCGGCGATAATAAGCAGGATGCCACCCAGGGCGGGCAATGGCAGCCATGCGATGAACGGGGCCAGCCCAAAGAGCATAGGCAGGGCCAGCACGCCGGAAAAAACCGTGCCCATGCGGGTGCGGCCGCCGGATGTGACCATGAGCGCGCTGCGCGTGAAGGACCCGCAGCCCGGTATGCCGGAGGTGATGCCCGCGGCCATGTTGCCGAGCCCCTGGCCTATGAGTTCCTGACTGCCGTCAAAGTTGTCGTTTTTGACACTGGCCAGCTGCTTGCCGATGGCCAGGGATTCCACCGTGCCCAGCAGGGCCAGGGCCAGCGCGGGCATGAAGAGGTCGCGCACGGCGGCGAGATCAAAGGCTGGCGGCACCGAAAGAGGCGGGATGATGCTGGGTATGGCACCCACAAGGCGCACGCCGTGCTGGTCTGCCCTGAAATACCATGCAATGGCTGTAACAGCAGCCAGCGCGGCCAGGGAGGCAGGAAAGCGGCGTGATATGTGCTTGAAGCCTACGGCCAGCACGATGGTCAGGGCTGCCAAACCCACACACCAGAAATTGGCCTGCGGCAGCCCGTGCAGCACGTCAAATATTTGAAGAAAAAAGCCCGATTTTTTGGGGCCGGGTATGCCGAGCACGGTTTTAATCTGGCCCATGCCGATGAGCAACGCAGCCCCTGTGGTAAAGGCCACCATGACCGAATGTGAAATGAAGTTGGCAAGGTCGCCCAAGCGCGCAAGGCCCATGCCCACCTGTATCAGGCCGCAAAAGAGGGCGAGGCCAAAAATATAGGTCATGCGCACATCTTCGGGCATATTGATAATGTGCACGCCGCCTACGCTCACCGTGGCCATAGTTGAAAATATCACCATTGAAATGGCGTTGGTGGGGCCAGCGGCCATAAAGCGCGATGATCCCCACAAGGCCGCCAGAATGACGGGCAGCATGCAGGCGTAGATGCCGTACTGCGGGTGCACGCCTGCAATGATGGCATAGGCCATAGCCTGGGGAACAGCCATTGGCGTGACGGTGACGGCGGCCATGAGGTCCGCTTTGAAATCACGGGGCGAGTATGTCTTGAGCGTTGTCAGAAAGGGAAAGATGCCCGTCAGGCGCATGCTAGTCCTCCCTTGGCGGGTCGTCTTCCAGCCGCAGCACGTCATGCCCCAGAGCGTAATGCATGAGGCGCGGACGTTCCACAGATTTTTTCAGGGAATTGATGATGCGGGTCATGCGCCGTGTGCCTTCAAGCACACCGCCAAGGTGCCCCGCAAGCTCGGTAAGGTCTGCCCTTGCCAGGGCAGTTTCAAGTTCCAGGGCCAGCATGCGGCCTCGGGTGCCCTCGGCAAATTCGGCCATCAATTCGCGTGTGAGGCGCAGGGCGCGGGCCTGGGTGGTGTCAATGTCTTCCACCAGTTCGCCGCAGTACTCCGCCTGGTTTTTCATGATGTTGAGGGCGTTGTTGCCGTAATGGGCCATGGCCCCGGCGGCTTTTTCCAGCGCGTCGCGGGCGACGGCTATGCGGCGGCCCACCGTCAAAGACACAAGGCGGGCGCATTTGCCCAAAAAGCGCTCGTCATAGTTTTCAAAGCCGTAATCTCGTGTGGTGTACAGCATGACGAGGCCAAAGGGCGGCTTGTCGATGCGCTCGCGCAGCACAAAGGCCAGCCGCGAGCGGTAGCCTTCCTTGTAGATCACGCAGTCAAAGGAGTCGCCGCCCCGTTCAAGCGCCTGGAGGTTGTTGGAGACGACGTAGCGCGTGTGCCCTTCAAGAATGGCGTTCATGACAGGGTGCTCGCGCAGGCTTTCTTCAAGCATGGGCGCAACGATGGGAATGGGCTTGCCACTCACATGGTTGGCCGAGTGCGCCACCCACTCGCCCCGCTTGTTGCGCAGACGGCAGACATAGAGCTCAGCGTGCATGGCGTGCACAAGAATTTCGGAGCTCTGGCGCAACACTTCACCGGGCGGGGCCATACGGTCGGCAATGGCAAGCAGGTCGCTTGAGACGCGCAAGAGCATTTCTGTGTCGCTTTGCATGGACGCCACAGAAGAAAGCAGGTGCAGCAGGCAGCGCCAACTGCGCAAAGGCACGCCCCGCACCGAGGGCCTGTAGCCCTGGGCAAGGGTTCGCTTGGCAGCGGGCAGCAGGCCCAGAACCGCCGCGCGCATTTCAGGCGGGGCGTATTTTAGAAGCCGTATGATCTCCTCGCGGATATCTTCCTTGGTGTGCTGTGGCACTGTATACTCCATTTCCCGCAAGACGACCCTGGCCGCGGTAGCAAAAGACAGAAGGCTGCGGCCTTGTCAGCCACAGCCGCATGGACGTTATTTATGAGAGGCAGGTCTGCTTTTTTACTGCTTGCAGTCCTTAGGGCAGATGAAAACAGAATTTGCCGCAGAGTATCAAGCATAGTCCTGAACAGCGGGCAGGTCAACGGCATTCATTATTTTGACCTTTCTGTCACAGGGCTTGAGAGATATTCTTTAACCAGCCAGAAAAGCTTTCGATTTTTCAAGTGGCAGCGAATTTGCAGTTGAAAAAATGCGGCCCGCAATGTGCTCAGGCGCAGCGTGGGTCACAATGAAGCTCGCCGGGCGGTAAATACCGCGCTGGAGAATGAGCAGGCATGGGCAAGGTCCAGGCCCGGTTGTTCACCAGATTACGCACAAGAACCGCCTTGTCGGCCACACCGCAAGTTTGGGGCACGCCCCCGCATATTTCAGGAATATTCATGAAACGTCATAAAACCATCCTCATCATAGCCTCTTGTCTTGGCAGCGCATTGCTGCTTCTGGGGCTTTTGGCGGGTTTTGTGCCGCAAAAAGAGGGCCATGAGCTGCGACGCCGGGTGAACCCCGTGGTTGTCAGCCTGCGGCCTGAAGATTTGCCCGTCCCCATTGTTTCATGGAGCAAGGGCTCGCGTCAGTGGTCACTGCGGCGGGCGGCATCGCCCGAGGTGGCTGTGGCGGGGGCAGCGCTGCCAGGCGGTGTGGAGGACGAGATGTTCGCACAAACCCCTGACGCGGCGGGGCAGCTTGCCTCGGTGTTGGCGCTGGACGGGGTTTCCATGCCATTTCTTTTGACCACGCAGCCTGCGCAGTATGGTGACGCTCTGGATTCCAAGGGGCTGCCCCTGCGCTGGCTTGCTGCCAAAACTCTGTTGGAGGGCTATAGCCCGCTTATTCCCCGGGCAAGCGCCAAAACGCGCGCCGGGCAACTGGAAGGGTACGGCACTTCGTTTGGAGACAGCTCATCAGGCAGCGGCAACCTGCCAGCCAGGGCCGCCCGCTACCAGCAACTGGTGGAGAATTTTGCCAGGCGTTACAACCTCAGCACCGAACTTGTGTATGCCATCATTCACAGTGAAAGCTCTTTTTCAACCACCCTTGTAAGCCACAAATCGGCCATGGGGCTCATGCAGATACTGCCAGGCACCGCCAGCGGCGAGGTGCACAGGTTCCTCTATGGTCATACTGGCGACGTGAGCTTTGAAGAGCTGCGCGTGCCAGAAATCAATATCCGCTATGGCACCACCTACCTCCACATTCTGCTCACGCGGTACTTTGCCGGGGTGCATGACCCGCGCGCCCGCGAATACTGCGCAGTGGCCGCGTACAATATGGGGCCCAACCGCTTTTTGCGGCTCTTTGGCAGAAGCAACGAGGAAGCGCTGGACGCTATCAACAGCATGACTGCCGATCAATTGTATGAAGACCTCACCAACCGTCTGCCTGTAGCCGAAACCCGCGCCTATGTGGCCAAGGTTGCACGCATGAAGGGGCACTACGCCGCCCTGCAATAGAGGCGAGCCCACGCGCCTTGCACCAAGGCGTGATGGCCCGGTGCGCGGCAGTAACGGACGCCGCGCGCCCGCACGCGAGGGGGCCGGGCACACGACTGTCTGGATATTTTATGGACAGCGGGAACGGGTAGGGAAAAAACGGTTGAGGTACCCATAAAAACAACGTACACCAATGACAACACGCCGTGAGAGCTTCTCAAGCATAACACGGCAATTCTGAGAGGAGTATCCATTACCATGCGAATCCGTTATTTTATGCCGCTGGCCCTGTTGTTGAGCCTCATGCTTATTGCTTGCCAACAGGGAGAAGGCTCGTCACAGCCCAAGCTGGCGGTCGTGGATATGACGCGCATCATGCGCGACAGCGAAGCCGGAAAGGCCGGGGTGAAACACCTTGAGGCGCTTCAGGCCGACATGCAGGAGCAGCTGAACGCCATCCAGGGGCGTCTGGAAAAGAACGCCAACGACGCCGAAGCCCAGAAAGAGCTGCAGAGCGTCTACATGATGTCGCAGCAGCGCATGCAGGTGGAACAGCAGAACGTGGTTAACGTGCTGTATGACACCATGCAGCGCATCATCAACGCCTACCGCACCGAAAAGGGCTTTGCGCTTATTATCAGCTCTGAAGCCGCTGCCTCCTTTGACCCCAAGGCTGACGTGACCTCGGATATCATCGTGGTCATGAACAAGCAGAAGGTGGAGTTCAAGCCCGCAGCCGCTGAAGGCGCTGCCGATGCCGCAGCGGCCCCCGCCGCGCCAGCCGCCAAGCCCGCCGTGCAGGCCGACAAGCCTGCTGAAAAGGCTGCCGACAAACCCGCCGCCAAGCCTGCTGACAAGCCCGCCGACAAGAAATAAGCTTTGCAGTACGTTTTTTCGTAGCCGGTTCACGCTTGGCAACGACAAAGTAAAACCCCGGTTCGTCAGGACCGGGGGTTTTGCTTATACGCTGGTAAAAACGGGTATGGCCTGAAGGCCGTCTGCTCCAGAGTGATAACAGCATGTTGGCACGACGTGGTTTTGCCTGTAGCTTCCTTGGGCTGCCTGTGTAGAAGCAGGAGCGGTTTCAGCGTGAGCCTGTCCCTGTGAACCTGTCCCTACCTGATGTTTACTTTTTCGCAACGGTTGAGAGCTGCTATGTTTCATGCCTTTTTTGCTGTGATTCCCGTCTTCTGTATCATCGGCTTCGGCGTTTTGCTCAGGGCGCGCGATGTGCTACCCGAAAATGCCGGGCCCGTCATTGGCGTGTATGTGCTCAAGGTCTCTTTGCCCCTGCTCATCCTGCACCTCTTGGCCGGAGCCAACCCCGACGACCTCGCCAGAGGCGGCTTCTGGCTGGCCCTCATTGGCTCACAACTGGTCGTCTACGCGCTCGGCTATGTGGGCGACAGGCTGTTTTGCCGCAGGGGAACCGGCCCCGCTGTCATCAGCGGGCTTTCCTGCTCGGCCTGCAATGCCGCTTTTGTGGGTCTGCCCATCGTGTACAACCTTTGGCCCGGCAACAATGAAGCCATGCTGGTGGCCGGGTTGGCCATCCTGACGCCCAACGTTGTCATGATTCTGGCGCAGGCCCGGCTTGACCTTCTGGCGGGATCCCTGGCCTGGAAAGGTGGCAGCGCGCTGAACTTTGTGGGCAGTTTGCTGCGCATCTTCATTCTGGGCAATCCCATACTGCTTGCCACACTGTTTGGTGCGGTGCTCTCCGTATCGCGGCTTGGCCTGTGGGAACCGCTGGACAGCGCCATAAGCCTGGTGGGCTTTACCGCGGCGCCCTGCATGCTGCTGGCCCTCGGGCTGGATTTGCGGCAAAAACTTGCCGTGGCTACCCGCCGGGCACAGGGCGGTGTCGTGCCGCGGCAGATATGGTTTGTCGTCTGCAAGCTCGTGCTGCACCCGCTGCTGTGCTGGGGCATCATGTACGCCCTGGGCATCACGGGGCTGTGGCTGACTATTCCCATACTTATCAGCGCAACGGCAACGGCCTTGCTGGTCAGCGTTATTGCCCAGGTGTACAGTGCCGTTCCCGAAGAGGCCGCACTCACGGCCGTTGTGAGCAATGGCGTGAGTATTGTGACCCTTACAGGCTTTGTCTGGCTGTTCAGTGTGCTGGGTATGCTGTAGGGGGTGGAGCTGATTTTTTATTTCGGATTATGCCAAACTCGATGGGCGTCTTTATATAAAAAATCTTCAGGCGCGCTGCGGCAATCTGGACAAAAAGACGGTCTGGTTGTTCTGTTGTGACAGCCATTGTGACTTCCACAGGCTGTGCGGCAAGGTCAAAAAATGGGCAGAATGCAGCTCACCGTCACGGCCATGACCGCTTTGCACCGCAGCTACGGTTACGCCGCCGATACCTTGCCTTGTGGCCTCCGCAGTGAGCTACTCCACAACAGTGAGGGAGCCGTGAAGGCGGGTCTGCTGTGAGAAGAATGTCAGTTGATAGCCGAGCATGGGCAATCTCCTAAACGTGCGGGTTTTTAAACAGGGCAAAGGTGGCGATTCCCAGAACTGTCATGAGCAGGGAGCCGAAGACGTGCAGCGCTATGGCACCAACCGCCATATAAAGGCGCTGTTGCTGCAAGAGGACGGTCACTTCGGCAGAGAATGTGGAAAACGTCGTCAGTCCGCCCAAAAAGCCGGTAATGCACAGCAGCCGCCACTCTGGGGGCAGGGCTGGAAAAAAGTCAAAAAAGCTGATGGCCAGACCAATGCAGTACCCCCCGATGAGGTTGGCCGCAAGAGTGCCTATGGGGATTGGCGGAAACAGCGCGTTGAGCATAAGTCCCAACCCCCAGCGCAACACTGCGCCCGCAGACGCCCCAAGGCTTATGGCAATCACGGACTTCAGCATATGCGGGCGCTCCTCTTCGTATGTGTCAGGATTGCGCACGCCTGATGTACGCATGTCTGATGCGCGCGTCAGGGGCGCGCCGCCGTAGACCGCAGGCGGCATAGGCATCAAACAGTTCTGGGGTCACGTAGCGGTCAAGGGGGGGCCTTGCTGTATTGCTGGCGACAGCAGAGGAGCTGACGGGCCTGATTCAAACGCGCGGCTTCTGGAGTGCCACTGTCTCAACGCCTCAGCCAAGGTCGCACGGGAATGATTCCTGTGACAGAAAAATCAGTTCTTCCGTGATGTTCAGCAGTTCTTCCATCAATCCGCCACCGCTCATTGGGTGGCCAAAAAGCGCCTGCCGCTGATTGTCCAGCCCGCGCCTGTCCACGGCGTCCGGGAGAGTGGGGTGCAGGGTTTCGGCCAGGCGGCAGGCCAGAAGATAGCCTTCGGCCCCGGCTGCAAAAAGATCGGCCAGCTTGCTGAAGTGCGGCTCTACCTCCCGCCAGTAGGCCAGGGCTGCGGGCGAGGGTGCGAGGCTCGCGGCGGTGCACAGGGCCGCGTGCAAATTGTTGCAGGCAGCCCCCGGCAGGCCCGTGCGCCAGCCCCACAGCCAGTGGGTGCGGCCAAAAAAGAGGTGGTGTTCAACGGCGAGATCCAGCAGGCCGCGCATATGGCGCAGGGCACCCAGCAGGGGGGCGCTGCGGCTGCCGTCGGGCCAGGCGTGGCAGGGGTGGCGCAGTTGCCACAGGGGCACCTGAACCCGGGATGGCTCAAGCCCCGTCAACTGGCGCAGCAGTTGGGCCAGCCAAAGGTTGGCGTCCGGGCTGTGTGGCGTTTCCAGATGGGAATAGCTGAGCACATAGTGCCCTCGGCCGTATTCTCCGCTGACCACAAGGGGCTGGCCCTTGAGAAAGTCTGCCGAAAGATTGACGCCGTACAGGGTCTGCCACTGATCGAAGATGTGTGGCGGTATGCTCTGCAAGGGCAAATCGGCCAGCCAGAAGTCGGCATCGGGCGCGTCGTAGGATGCCAGAACGCGCACCGGCGAATTTTCTTCGGCGGCAAAGCGCCCCGGCCACCATACGGGCAGGCTGGGAACGGGGGAGGGGGCGTGCTGCGGCTGGTTCTGGCGTGGGCTTGGGCAGGCGCTGGCCTTTACATCTGTAGCGCCGTTCTCTTCGCCTTCTCGCGGGCAAAAGGAAAATCCGTCGCCCTCAAGCATGCGCACCCGCGTATGGCCCGAGATCAGGTGGTACAGCCTTTCGGGATATCCCGCGCGTGACCAGGGGCAGATGCCCAGCCCTTCGCCCGGCTTGGCGTGGCTGAGGGCAAGCCCCACCCCGCCGCAAAAACCCAGATAATTGCCGCCAGCCTCCATCCATTGGCGCACGGCGGCTCTTCCCGCCTCGCCCAAGCTGGCCGCCTTGAGCCGGGCGTTGCCACCGGGAACCAGCAGCAGGGCGGCGCGGTTTGCCAAATTTTTGCCTTCGGGCGCAGACTGTTGGCCCGCGCCGGATGCGAGAAAACGGTGCGGCTTGCCTAAAAGGGCACCTTGAGCTATCTCTTTTCCCTTAACCAGGCGGCAGGGCAGTCCCATTGCGCGAACAGCGCGCCAGGCCATGAGGCCCCAGATGTGGGACGAATCCCATAAAATACAGATTGGCTGAGCAGCATGCATAGTGCTGCACTATTGCCG
>JAQVZK010000065.1 GCA_028708195.1 Desulfovibrio sp. | reverse complement strand
AGATATGCACATACGCTTTTGTTTATGGTGCTGCTGTTTTGCCTGTAGACCATATCGTGCAAAGTTCCGTCACTAAAAATACCCGCAGGCCGGAAATAGTATATGAGTAATTTCAACGCGTTCAATCTGAACATGGTGCTGGACATGCTGCCCAACGCCATCTTTCTTAAAAACGAAAATCTCCAGTATGTTTTTGTGAACAAAGCGTATGAAAAGATGTTTGGGGTGGGCCGCAGGGAGATTCTGGGCAAAACAGTGCTTGAAATGGGCCATTTGCCGCAAGAGCGGAACATGTATCAGGCCGACGATATGGAGACGCTCAACAATCAGACGTTCTCGCACCATATTTTCAGCTACAAGTTTGCAGACGGCAAGATGCACTCCTGCCTTCACTGGAGTGGCGGGTTCACTGACGAAAACGATATGCGCGGCTATCTTGGTGTAATTGTTGATATTACAGAACAAAGCCGCACCATTGGCGTGCTGCGCAGCCAACTGAAATCGCTGGTTACCAAGGTCAAACTGGCAGATGAAAGCAGCCTGACGGATTCGCTTACCCAACTGCGCACCAGAAAATATCAGGACCTCGTGCTGGACAAGTATGCCAGGGAGGAAAAAAGACCCTTCTGTTGCATCATGCTTGATGTGGACCGGTTCAAGGATATCAACGACACCTTTGGGCACCTGGCAGGCGACAGTGTGCTCAAGGAGGTGGGGGCGGCCATCCGCCACTGCGCGCGCACCAACGATATTGTTTGTCGCTATGGTGGCGACGAATTTGTGGTTCTATTGCCCAATTGTACCCTGAAAAGGGCTTCGGCCGCAGCAGAAAGAATACGCAGAACCGTCGAAGACAGGGTTGTGAGGCCCGACGGAAAACCTGTGAGTGTGAGCCTTGGGTGTAGTGAGCACGACGGGCGTGGGGATGGCCTGCGTACGCTGCATGAGGCGGACAAGGCCCTGTATTCGGCCAAACAGGCCGGGCGTAATCATGTATGTGTGGCGCAGCAGATGCAGTAGCACGTTACGTGGTAAGGCCGCCTACGCGGCGGGGTACGCGCCCCCGCCGCCAGGCGGTCTTACAGGCGACCCTAGCCCCCGGACTCCGTAGTTATCTGTTGCTGCGCAACAAGCGAACTGATGTCGTCGCTGGCGCTGGCTGTATGCGTGTCGCTGACGCCCGGGGCAGCGCTGCCCCCGTCTTCAGCCTGTTCAGCATAGCCTTCAAGCCCCGCCTCACGATACCCGTCAGGCAGATGTTCACTCAACGAGGCGATTAAAGGTATTGCCCCGTCAGAGTAGTTAACCACATAATCGCTGAAATGCCCGCTGTTCAGGTAGGCGTGCAGGTCTGCCTGATCGGCGGGACTGAGGCCGTTGATGCTGACATGAATTTCTTCAACATCAATGGAGGTCAGATTGTTTTGCAGCCAGGTATCGTACTTGGCGATAAAGTCGGCGTAGGAATCTGCCTTGAGCACAAGCAGATCATAGCCATCGCCGCCGATAATGGTCAGGTTGCCCTGCACATGGCCGTCAACCGTCACAGTGTCATCGCCAGCCCCAAGATTGATGTTGGTGGAGCCGCCAGTGACATCGCCGTGAATATTCACCCGGCCATCGCCAGTACCCATCAGAATCTTGTTCGTGCCGCCCGAAATATTGCCGTTCAACGTGAAGATATCGTTGCCATCGCCCATGTTGAAGGTGTTTGTTCCGTTTCGCAGGCTGCCGTTGATTTCGATGTTGTCATTACCGCTGCCGGTGGTGATCGTGTTGGCAGTATTGTAGCTGCCGCCGATATGCCCAGTAAGCGTAATGCTGTCGCCGTTTACATCCCCGGCCTTGCTGCCGCCCTGAATGATATTGGCGGCATTCTGAGTGCCAAACATGGCGTAGGCCTCACCCGTGGTTCCGGCCTTGGCCGTGATAACCACGGTAATGGGACTGTCTGTATTTTCAATGATATTCTTGACAGCGCCGTGCCAGTCCTCGTGGGCGTACATACCGTAGGCCCAGCCGCTGTCGCTGCCGCTGGCGTCGGCGGTGATATTCACGTTGTCGACATTGGTGATCTTGTTGACAGCGCCGCCCCAGGCCGCATTCATGCCAAAAGCGCCCGCCTTCGTGCCGCCCATATAGTCGGTAGAAAGCGTATGTGGGCCTGTAAAGGTGGCGTTTATATTCAACGTGTCATTGCCGCTGCCACCGTCAATAACGGTCTTGCCGCCTGCCTGCGCGGCGAGGCCAATGGCCGCGGCCCCGTTATGGGCAGAAGCATTGAGGTTAATAACGTCGTCTCCGGCCCCGGTATTGATGGCGGTTGTGCCGTAGTTGGTGGAAAAAATGCTCGTCCCCCAACTGGGCGCGTTACCTGTGATGTTCAGCTCGTTGTTGCCGTCTGAAGTGTTGATATCGACGTTGCCGCCATAGCCCGCATAAATGCCGGTGGCCGGCCCCACGGGCGAAGCAGCGTCCACGATGGCAGAAATGTCCACGTCACCCGTGGTAATATTGATATACGACTTGCCGCCCTGACCCGCCTGATTCAGGTTGCCCGAGGCCGAAAGCCCGGTAGAGGTGAACCCCGCAGCCCTGCCCCCGCTCCAGGCGATGCCCGTATAGGGGCTGCTGTAGGGTGATGTTTCCTGATACGCAGAAGCGCTGAACTTGCCGTCCTCGGCAGTTTCAATGTTCAGCGTCGTGCCCGCTGTGGTGCGAAACACGCTGCTTGCCGACGGGCCTTCCGGATTGCCGCTCCCGTAAACATTGGTTTCACCGCTGACGTTCTGACCGCTGATGTTAACGGTTGCCTGCTCCTTGGCGAACACAGCCGAAGCCATGTAATTAACAGTGCCGCCATTGACAGTGCTGGAAAAATTCACGTCGCCTTCGGCCTCCACGTTCACAGTGGACTTTCCAGCGCCCCATATGCCCACAGCCATCTTTTCATTGCCTTCGGCGGTAAAGTTTATGTCGTGCCCGCGCACGTTGGCTGTCGTCTCATAAAAATCGCCGTCAGCATCCCTGCCGCTTTCGGTGGCAAAAGCCATGGCCGTGCCCGTATCCGAAATCGCCGTCAGATTCACGTCGCCCTTTGTTCCGGCGTCAACGGTGGTGGTTACATCGCCATCGCCAGCATAGGCATAATTGCCGTAGGCATTGCCGTTTTCAGCCCTGGCGGAAATGTCAATCTTGCCCTCGGTGTCGTGAGCAAAGCTGATGTTAGCGTTAAGCGCGCCATAAGCATCGCCGGAAGCCGTGGTGTTTTCCACAAGGGCGCTGTTGTAGCTGTCGCCACCCAGCGTAATATTTTCTTCACTAACCCTCGTGCCTTGTGAAGAGTACCATTCGCCCTTGAGGGGACCGCCAAGGTTCGTTTCGCCTTCGCGCTGCACATAGTCGTAGGACGAACTGTCGTTGCCGAGCAGATCCATATTGTAGGTCTTGCCGCCCACGGTCACTTCAAGCACGGAATCAAACTTGGTTCCAGCAGCAAGGGCCGCCTGGCCTGCCGCCGTGAGCGTAATAGTTATGAGGCCGGTAACAGGGTCAACCACAGGGGCAGTAAAATACGCTGAGGAGCCGCCAGCAAAGGCGACGCTCAACAGGCTGGCGTCTGTGACCGGGTGGCCGTTTTCGTCGATGGCGTGAAATAGCATGGGCTGGCTGCCGCCAGCACTCACCACAAGGCGGGTATGGTATCCGTCAGGCGCAGTGCCGCCCCCGCCTGGTCCGCCCGCCTGGTCGCTGTCACCACGTACAAACAGATTCTCCGTTGCCAGCGTGTCGCCAACCGCGACCGCGTTTTGCATCTGCCAATCCAGCCCGTCAAGGTGGTTAACGCCCGTTTCAAGGCTGGAATCGGCGTGTTCTACATAGTGGGAACTGCGATCGACGGATGCTGGCCCGGCGGCGGGCATCAGGTCGTCCTGTCCCAGGGCACTGAAAAAATCCTTGCCGGCAATTGCTTGCCCGTCCACGAGAAAGTTGGGCGTGTTCTCGCTGGAGTAGTCGGAATAAAACCCTTCGAGATTGATCTTTGCGCCACCTTCAAACGTAAAGGTCAGCGCGTTTCCTTCGCGGCCAAGGGTTGCATCGGTAGCAGGAAAGTCAAGAACGATGCTCCCTTCCGCAACATTATTGACTACAGTCTGCTGCCCACCAAGCGGACGGGTAAGAATTAGATCAGCCATAATAAACTCCAAAAGTGTATTTGGGCAGTACCCCCAAAGCAGGGGCTGGCTCTGCCCCGGCGCCCAGCGAAGATGCCCGACATGCCATCTGCAAAACAGAACGGTCGAAACAGCGCCACAGGGCAACCTGGTGTATCCAGAAAATATGCAGAGGAAAGTAGAACTGGCAAACGTTGAAGAAACATTGCCGTGTCCTTGAAAGGTCAAGAGAGGCGGTCGGGCGATTTCTTGGGCAGATCGCGTGACTTGTAGTCACATCTTAAATATAGAGCCAATATTTAAACTGTCAAGCTACAGTGACGCGTTGTGGGTGAGCATGCCCCGCAAGGCTGGAAGACACGCTTGCGCTGCACCATGCAGCAGACTGTTTTGCCACACAATAATTATCACGCATCAGCAATCGTGAAATATGAAAGTGATGCCGCAGAAATAAAAATATTTCTGCGGCATCACTACAACTGTACGTATGCGCGAAGCGTGACCGACCGGCTCTGTTCAGCGTTTGTCCACAACACGCCGTGATTTGCTGAAAGTACGCGGCAAGGTGGCGTAATCCACCACAGTGACCTGCATGCGGGCCAGTATGGCCTTATGCAGCCGGTGCTCCAGAGCCTGCGCCAGTGCTGCGTCATTGCCGCTGCCTGCGCCCTGCGCGCGCTCAACCGTCAGGGTCAGATGGTCGAGGCCGCGTTCATTCCGCGTAAGCTCCACCTGATATTCGCCGCCAAGCTCCGCAAATTCGCCGATGACGGCCATATACTGACCGGGATAGATATTGACCCCACGGTAGATGAGCATGTCGTCGGAGCGGCCGAGAATGCGGTCATGCCTGGGCATGTTCAATCCGCAGGAACACCGCCCCGGCAGCAGACGGCACAAATCGTGGGTGCGGTAACGCAACAGGGGCACGGCCTCTTTGCGCAGGCTGGTGACCACCATTTCGCCCACTTCACCTTCGGCAACGGGTTGCAGGGTGACGGGGTCGAGAACCTCGATAATGAAAAGGTCGGCCCAGTAGTGCAGGCCGTTGTGAGCATCGCAATCAATGGCTGTGCCGGGACCGTACATTTCTGTCATGCCCGCGATGTCGTAACAGCCCTCAAGACCCAGCTTTGTTTCGATGGTCTGGCGCATCTTTTCGCTGCGCGCTTCGGACCCGCAGATCATTTTGCGCAGTTTGATTTTTTTGCCCAGATCCGCGCGCTCCACTTCTTCGGCCAGCAGCAGGGCCATGGAGGCTGTGGCCCCAAAACAGGTAGATTCAAGGTCCTGCAAAAGCTGCAAGTGCATTTCAAGGTTGCCCGGCCCCACAGGCACGGTGAGCATGCCGAGCTTTTCGCTGCCGCCCTGAAAACCCACGCCCGCCGTCCAGAGGCCATAGCCCACCGCGATCTGCATGCGGTCTTCTGCCGTAAGCCCTGCCAGCTCATAGCAACGGGCCATCTGCAGATTGAATGTTTCTACATCCGCCGCTGTATAGGCCAGGATTTTGCGTTTCCCGGTCGTGCCGCTGGAGGCGTGAATGCGCACCACCTCAGTGGGCGAAACACAAAGCAGCGGCAGAGGATAGCCTTCGCGCAGGTCGTCCACATCCACGGTAGGCAGGCGGGTGAGGTCGTCCAGCCCCAACTGGTCGCCGGGGTGCAGCCCAGAGGCGCGAAGTTTGGCGCTGTACTGGGGGGAGTTCCAGACGCGGGCGAGGGTGCTGCGTAAACCTGCTTCCTGCTGACGGCGGATATCTTCATCTTCAAGCTGGGGAATGAAGCGGTAGGACATGCTTCTGCTGCTCCTTCAGGCTATTGGCGCGGGACTGGAGGCCCGGCGCGAAAACAATGGGCGATTGTGCTTCTTTTACGTCCCGCAGGCAAGACTGGCGTTTGTTGGGCGTGACGGTTATCAACCTTCAGGAGCAGAGGATTTTTAAGCTGCCATGCGTCGCGTGCAAAGCTTTTAGGGCTAAAGCGCTACACCTCGCGGCAATGGAGAAAAGCCCGGCGTACACTTGCCACCAGTGCTTCCGGGCTGTGCGCCCCCTGTCGCTTTGCCTCGGCCAGCGCCAGCATGAGCAGCACCCGGGCCTTGGGTGTTGAAAGCATGCCAGAGGCAATAAAAGACGAATATTCTTCAAGATCAGTCACAGGAGCCCCCCCTGTACGGCTGGCGCGCACCACGGGCCTGCCTTCTTTGACGGCCTGATCCAGCGCCATGCGAACGTCAGACGGCATGGATCCGTTGCCCATACCCGCCACCACAAGGCCCGATGAGCGCTCCAGAGAAAAAAGCACCGCGTCCAGCGGCATGCCCGCGCAGGCATAGAGCACGTCCACACGCGGCAGGGTGTCCTGCCCGGCATGTACCGCATAGGTTCCGGCCAGGGCAGGGCCGTCCTCGCCACTGTGATAGAACACGGGGTGCCCGTTTATGACGCGGCCAAGCAGGCCAGATTCCAGCGCGCGAAAGGCTTCGACATCCAGCGTTCCGGCTTTGACGGCCGTGCGGGCCGAAAGGATGCGGCCGTTCATGACAATAAGAGCTCCACGGCCACGCGCTTGCGGGCTGGCGGCCACGGCCACGGCGTCTCTGATATTAATGGGGCCGTCCGCGCTGAGGGAGGTGGCCGGGCGCATGGCCCCGGTGAGCACCACCGGCTTGAAGCTGTTCATGGTCAGGTGCAGGTAGAAGGCCGATTCTTCAAGGGTGTCAGTGCCGTGGGTGAGAACAACGCCGCACATGGCTTCGTCATCCAGAGCCTGGGCACAGTCGCGCCCAAGCTTGGCCCAGTGGCAGGGGCGCATGTCCTCACTGGGCAGATTGCCACACTGACGGCTGGCTATGCGCGCCACCCCCTCGATGCCGGGCAGGCTTTCAAGCATGCACTCCACCGACAGCACGCCAGCCTGATAGCTTATCTGCTCCAGCGGAGTGTCGGCCACGCCTGCGATGGTGCCGCCCGTGCCCAACAGGGCGACCTGGGGCAGTGAACCCTGGGGCTGTGAGACGGATTCAGAACGATTGACATCCGAGCTTGACCTGTGACTCATGACGGCTCCCGCCGCGCTGGACGTCCCCACCAGACGGAGGGTTGCCACGCGCGGCATTTTCGCGCTTTAGGGTGTTGTTACCTTGAAATGCTCAGGCGATTGTGCGGGCGCTTACCGTGCGGCCGCTGTCCACAGCATGGCAATCTGCGGCTGCCCTGTATGGCCGCAAACGCTCTCACCCACAGGCACAAAACCCATGCTTTCATAAAACGCCAGCGCGCCGGTGTTGGCGCGGTAAACGTCCAGCCGCAACCGCGTTCGCCCTTGCATGGCATGCCGCAGAAGCGCCCTGCCAAACCCCTTGCGCCAGAAGGGCGGAGCCACAAAAAGGGCAGCCAGCAAATCCTCGCCATCAAGGGTGCACAAAGCGGCAAAGGCCACAGAACGCCCACCACTCTGGAGCATTATCACCCGCGAAGACGGCAGGCAGCGCCGCTCCATAGCCTCGCGCTGCGCCTTCCATAATGACGGGTTCACGAAATCATGCGCCAGCAGGGAGGCCTCAAGCCAGATATCTGCGCAGGCCGCATAGTCTTCGGGGGTGCTGGCCAAAATGGGCAGAGCGTTGGCATGACATACGTTCATAGTTTTGCTCTATGCTTATGCGAGGGAGCTTGGCGCGTCAACGGCGCGGAGTATTGCGACACCACGTTGCCCAAATGAGCGCCTCTTGGTTTTGTTCTGCCATTGGTGTAGCGTGCCCCAATGGACAAAAAAAAGATATCTCTCGTATCGCTGGGGCATTTGTCTTGTGACGTAAACGGCGGGGCGCTCCCCGCCATTTTACCCTTTTTGCGCACGCATTATGGACTGACATATCAGGCCACAGGCGGGCTCATGTTTGCCTATTCCTGCCTTTCGTCCATCATCCAGCCGCTCTTTGGCCTTATGGCGGACAGGCTCTCCAAGCCCTGGCTCATACCCCTGGGTGTCTTTCTGGCTGGCATTGGCCTGGCCGCCGTGGGCTTCATGTCCAGCTATTGGGCCATTTTTGCAGCCATTGGCCTCAGTGGCGTGGGCGCGGCCCTTTTTCATCCCGAAGGCGCGCGGTTCGCCAACAAGGTGTCCGGCCAGAGCAAAGGCACGGGCATGAGCATATTTTCCATCGGCGGCAATGCTGGCTTTGTTATTGGTCCGCTGCTAGCTACCTTTTTTTTGAGCTGGTTCGGCATGCCGGGCACGGCTGTCTTTGGCCTGCTCGCCACCGTTATGGCGTCGATTCTTACGCTGCTCATCATGCGTATGGTTGCGCCCGAAGCTGCGGCAGCAGCCCAAAGGACCGCGCAGGCCGCGTATGGAAACAGCAACAGCGCCACTGGCATGCCGTCTGCCATGCTGCCTGCGGACGAGGCCGCCGCGAGGTCCGGTGAAGCACCCGCAAAAGAGTTCGCCGCAGGGGCCGCTGACGGGGCCGCCCTTGACGTAAAAGACGATGCCAGCGACGTTCTCAAGAATAACTGGCGCGAATTTTCTAAACTCACCGGAGCCATCATCGCACGCTCCATTCTCTTTATTGGCTTTAATACCTTTATTCCCCTGTACTGGGTGAACGGCTTTGGCCAAAGCAGGGCCGCCGGAGCAGTGGCCCTGACCGTTTTTTGCACTTTTGGCGTTATGAGCAACATTCTTGGTGGAGTTCTGGCTGACAGGTATGGCTTCAGGGCCATTGTACGCTTGGGATTCGCGCTGGTGACCCCCGTTGTGCTGGCTTTCAGCCTGATGCCCAGCCTTTACGCCGCCTATGCCATGCTGCCGCTGCTGGGCTTTGTGCTTTACGCGCCCTTCAGCTCGCTGGTGGTGCTTGGGCAAACGTACCTTGCCCGCAATATCGGCTTTGCCTCGGGGGTTACTCTGGGGCTGGCCACAAGCCTTGGCGGCGTGTTCGCGCCGGTGCTGGGCTGGGTGGCCGACAATCACGGCCTGCCGCGCACCTTTCAGTGCCTGGCCCTGGTGGCGCTGGTGGGCACGGTGTTCGCCTTCTCACTACGAAAGTATGAGGAAAAAAAGAAGCCCGCCAAGGCGTAAACCACCCAGCCACACGAGAATTGAACGACGCAATCTGCCACGCCTTGAACACCGCAGCCTCCAGGCCTTGAACAACGGGCGTTTTGCATAACAGACTTTAAAGCGCGGCCTGCCAGACTACTCTGGCAGGCCGCTTGCTTTTAGCCTTTACACTTTTGGAAGCGGGTTGCGGGGAAGGATTTTTTTGTGAGTTGGAATGTCCTGTGGGAAGCCTCATGACCAGCAAGCAGGGTTGCAAAGAGGGAGCACTTGCAGAGCATATCACTGCCGCAAAAGGAGCCTACGCCCGGTGCCAACAGGCATGTCTG
>JAQVZK010000064.1 GCA_028708195.1 Desulfovibrio sp. | reverse complement strand
AAAGAGATTCATCAGGTCGCGGATGAGGTGGATGACCTCAAGGATTTCGTCTTCAAGCTGCTCCGGTGCACAGATGATATGGGCGTCGTCCTGTGTGAACTGGCGCACACGCAAGAGCCCGTGCAGCACGCCGCTCTTTTCGTGGCGGTGCACCACGCCAAGCTCAAAATAGCGCTGCGGCAAATCGCGGTAGCTGTGCAGCTCATTACCATAAATAAGCATGTGCGAGATGCAGTTCATGGGCTTGACGCCGTAGGCGTCTTCCTCAATCTGGGTGAAGTACATGTTCTCGCGGTAATGGTCGTAGTGGCCGGACTTCTGCCACGTCTCAACGCGCAGAAGCTGCGGGCCCTGCACGATGTCGTAATTGCGCTTGAGGTGCTCTTTGCGCCAGAAGTCCTCAAGAATGGTGCGCACAAGCATGCCCTTGGGCAGCCAGAACACCATGCCGGGGGCCACGTCTTCCTTGAAAGTGAAGAGCGAAAGCTCGCGGCCAAGCTTGCGGTGGTCGCGGCGTTTGGCTTCTTCCATCTGCTTCAGGTAGGCGGCAAGGGCTTTTTCATCCGCAAACGCTGTTCCGTAAATGCGCGACAGCATGCGGTTTTTTTCGTCGCCGCGCCAGTAGGCACCAGCCACGCTCATGAGCTTTGAGGCTTTGGCAAAGCCCGCGTGCGGCACGTGCGGGCCGCGGCACAGGTCTGCAAAATCACCGCAGGTATAGACCGTCACCGTGTCGGCGTCGATACCGTCAATGATCTCAACCTTATAGTTCTCGCCCATAGCTTTGAAGCGCGCCACGGCCTCGGCCTTGGTCAGCACTTCATGGGTGAAAGGCGCACGCTCGTTGGCTATGCGCTGCATTTCAGCTTCAATGGCGGGAAAATCTTCGCTAGAAAAGGGCTTTTCTACGTCAAAGTCGTAGTAAAAGCCGGAATCGATGGCGGGCCCGATGGTGACCCTGGCCTTGGGAAAAAGTTTTTGCACCGCCGCCGCCATAACGTGGGCGGTGGAGTGGCGGATCATCTGCAGGCCTTCGGGCGAGTCGGCGTACACGGGCTCAAGCTCGCCGCAGCCGGCGGGTACCGGAGAAGAAAGGTCAAGCAGGGCTTGCGCGTCGCCAGGCGCGCGGGCGGCCACGACGGCCTTGAACTTTTTGCCGCTCAAGGCTTTCTGGAGCACGGAGGCTACGCTGTCGCCTGGCAGCCCCTCAACCATTTGCCCTTCCACACGGACATTCATGAAAAACTCCTTAGCGTTGCCGGAGGCGCTGCCCGGCCTGACAGAATGCCAAAACAAAATGGGGAGGTAAACCTCCCCACTGCGCCGATACCGGTCATTCGGCCGCCTTGCGGCAGCCTGTGCTATGGGCGGGGCCAAGGCCTTCCGCCGTTAAGGGGAATCAACCCCAAAGTTTCTTTTGGTAGGAACGAACAGACTTGAACTGTTGACCCCTTCCGTGTCAAGGAAGTGCTCTAGCCACCTGAGCTACGCTCCTACATGAGGCAAGGGGTTATATAGCTACTCACGCCCCGCCCGTCAACAGTTTTTTGAACTTTCGTGCATTTTATTCGGCTACTTCCTTCCTTATAAACATTGTTTGAGGCTTGCAGCGCCTTTGGGCCAAGCAGGGCAGGGGCTGCCACGCGCGCGGGGTACGGGGCGTAGAAGCGCACCGAAGCTATCCAGCTTAGAGCATTGCACATACACGTGGGACGGGGTAGGGTTCTTCTACTAAATTGCTAAGGTTTCTCGGGGCGAACAGCCGCAGCCGCCAGGCTTGTGAGTCCGGCACAGCAGCCACGGGCAGCGCAACATCCGGCGGCACAGGATGCAGAGCTTTCGTTGCGCAATGGCGACTGGCTGGCAGAACCGCTCGGCGCAAATACTAAATGCTTGGCACCCATGCTGCTGCATCTGGCGGCACAGACAAGCAGGATCGCTCTCAACCACAGGAAAGAATTATGGGTATCATCAAGGCCAACTGAACCAGTTCCAAAAAAGGCACTGCCAAAAAAACCGTTCCTTCGCCCACCCTTGTGGTGGATCACGGTATAGAGGGCGATGCCCACGCCGGAAAGTGGCACCGTCAGGTCAGTCTGTTGTCCTGGCAGGCTATCGAGGACTTCAAGGCCAGGGGGGCCATCGTCACGCACGGCTGTTTTGGCGAGAATCTTGTTGTGGACGGCATCGATTTCGCGGCGCTGCCCGTGGGCACGCGCCTTTCCTGCAATGACGTTCTTATGGAAGTGTCGCAAATAGGCAAGGAATGTCACAACCACTGCCAGATATTTCACACAATGGGCGACTGCATCATGCCCCGCCAGGGCGTGTTTGTCAGGATTTTGCGCGGTGGACTTGTGCGGCCCGGCGATGTCATGCACGTGCTGCCCATTGAAACCGAAGGCAGCTAGGGCATTTCAACGGTAGCAGTATCTGAAAGCGGCCTTGGTCTGGTCGGCGCTTTTTGCGTGCGGTCACTCCGGCAGGATTCACGGGGATATTACTGGATGCCCGCATGTCAAGCGGGTGAGGCGAGGTACGATTATATGCGCAGATTTATAAAAGCGGGTACGTGGCGATAGATGAAGACAGGGGGCGTTCGATTTTGAATCTCTCTAAATTTACTTAAACATATAAGCATGTTATATTTTTTAAATGTAGTGTTTTCGCTGTGAAAATTAATAAGCTTGTGTAGCTTCTTTATTTGTGGCATATTAAGAGACGATGAAATTTAATAATGTGATTACGAGAAAACAACGGTTTGAGATTGAGCGTGTTTTAGCTAACTGGACAAATTATCTTAATAGTGTGCCACCGACCTCAGAAGAAGTTAAAGTGCATAGATGGTTTGGAGCAAGTACGTCAATTGTGAAGAAGGATGATTTTAACAAAAAGCTAAAGATGGTTATTGACGAAACAAGGATGAGGCTCAATTCAGCGCATCTTCGGGATAGCCAATAAAACTTCGTGTATTCCTATGGAAAAAACTCCGATACCTGTCAGGCCATGTTTCAGATGCGGCATGCTTCCATCCCGCATAGCATCCTCACGTCCTCTTGGTCGCACGCGTGATCTTTATCGGATCACCTGCGAGTGCGGCAATGGGCCACTACGGTGGTCGGTGAGCGAATCAGCAGCCATACGCTTATGGAATTCCCTTGAAGCGTGAGAGCTTGAAACGCGAGAAGAAGATTCAGGAATTAAAAGAACAGCGGCCGCCCTTGAGGGCGGCTTTTTGTATGGCTACTTATGCCAATTTGCGCGCATCGGCCAAAGTTTTTGAGTTGGATGTGCACTCCGCCGCAACCCCTTACGGTGTGCCACTTCTAGGGGGGGTATGCCCTTGCGTTTAGGCACCAGGAGCAAAGCAGGATGGGAGTTTTTTCTGTTGTCTTGATGCTCATGAAAGTGGGTCAAAGTAGTTTGATGCTCACTTTTCTTGTTTTTTGATCATCAAACTGTTTTGCTTTACATAGGTGAGCGTCAAAAGGCTTGCTTCCCTTCTGCCAAATTAAGAATGTCGGGAAAACAATACGTTGCAGCACGCCTTCCACTTGCGGGGCTGAGAACCTTCAGGATATTGTTTTCCGCCAGGATGTTCAAAATACGGCGTGCCGTAGGACCGGGGATTTCAGCACGCTGAAGAAAGAGGTGGGAAGAAAAAATTGGAAAATTAAAAATCCAATCCACAGCACGAATCGCATGTTGCGAGTGTGTAATCTCAGGTATCGTGCGTTTCATTTTGTCATAAAGTGAAAGGATATTTTTGGCTTTTTCAACGTTGTCTTCAGCCTGTTTTTGCACCGCCTGTAAAAAGAAAATGCACCACTCTGTCCATGTGCCATTTTGTGAAACTGAACGGAGTTGGCTATAGTAGCTTTCTCGATCGTGTTCAAATACTGCACTAATATAGAACATAGGGCGAGAGATAAGCCCTTTCTGCCACATAAAGAGTGGGACAAGCATGCGACCAAGCCGTCCGTTACCATCTAAAAATGGGTGTAGCGCCTCGAATTCAACGTGAAGTAAAGCAAGTTGTACGAGTTTATCCATATAAGTTGTGTGGATAAAATTTTCCCATGCGTCCATTCCTGCCGGCAGTTTTTCAGCGCTGATGGGCACAAAGAAAGCCGTATCCATAGTACAACCCGCAGGGCCGATCCAGTTAGGGACTCTGCGGTACTCGCCAGGAGCTTTATTTTGCCCGCGAACTCCAGAGAGCAAGGTCTCATGAATTTTTTTCATGAAGCGTTGCGAAAGGGGCAAGTCTAAAAGAAGGTGCTCTGCCTCCCGCATAGCCTTTCGATAATTGAGCACTTCAAAGATGTCTGCCTTGCGATTTTCATCGTACTTTCCCGTGTCCCCTGCAGCCTCATACTCCAGTACTTCTCCCATAGTTGCTTGTGTGCCCTCAATGCGAGAAGAAAGTACGGCCTCTTGAGTTGTTAGGGGTGAGAGCAAAACGTCCGCATTGGGCACAGCCGTAAGAACTCCGTCATAGTGAGCGATGGCGGCACTGGTTGGTCCCAGAAGAGGAATAAGCTTTTCCCACTCCAATTTATCAGGCGGAAATTTATTGTAATGATATGTCGTCGTCATAGCAGTCCTTGCGGCAGATCGAAAGCATCGCTAGAAAATTTATAGCAGCAAAATATATGCGCTCATTTGATTCTCAAAACTCAAAGTTTGAAATCAATTTATGAGCAGTATCTTGATGATTCTATATGGGACCCCATCTTTGTGCGACCTCATTTTAATCAGGCCGCAACGGCCAATGATATCTTTATCTAGAACGATAGAAAAGTCCGTAGCATCTTGCAAGCCTAGACTTAGGATGGTTACTCACTTCAGCCATGCCCAGCAGGAGGGAAACACCTCATTTGCATTTGATTAAGGCCGCAAAAAATTCCGGCCCATGTGCTGCGTCGGGATTTTCATTTTAGATCGTCAGGGGGCGTCAGGGCGTTTTCGTGCTGATGGGGCGGAACTCGTCCAACTTGGCGTCCAGCCGAGCGGCAGAGGCTGCAATCATATCCAGTCCGGCGTAAAGGGAATGTCCGGCAGTATCGTCGCCAGACTTCAAGCCGTGATCGAGATAGGTTTCCCTTAATCCTTGCGCCATGAGTTCAATGGATTCGTACAGCATGATTGTATTGCCGTGGCTTTTAATGGTTAACGGCGTAGTAATCATGACTACCGTCCTAATTGGGACAACCGTAGCATGGGGTTTGAGGGGGTAGGGGATTACCGGGCAACTTCAGGATAGAGCCCGCCACCGTCAAAGAGCTTGCAGCCTTGGTGGTGGGCTTAACTGCCCGAATTGTGGTATCTGTGAGAGGCATGGGGGCAACTCCATCTGTGAGGCAATTGTTAATCGTAATCTGCCCCCTAAGTTGCCCCCAATGACATGAAGATGTCAACGGAGCTTTTGAGACTATCCAAGACTTACAATTTCTGAAATAGTTAAGCCCCACAAGGCATTTCAGTCTTTGTGGGGCTTTTTGAGATTGTAACTTGGTACCCGGAGCGGGACTTGAACCCGCACACCTTAACGGCCAGGGATTTTAAGTCCCTTGTGTCTACCATTCCACCATCCGGGCAAATGTGATTTTTTGTAAGCGGGCTGCCTGAAGGGCAGCTATTTTTCTTCTCCAGGGCTCCGATTTTCTTCGCCAAGGGGAGTTATTTCTCTTCGCCGGGCCGGGCGCTGGCGACCGGAGGTTCCGCCGTGTCGGTGGCGGTTCCGCCAATTTTCCAGATTTTGAGCCCTTGCGGCGGTTCAAAGGGAACGGTGCGTTCCTCTTCTTGCCATTGTCCCGTGCGCAGCCAATATATATGCAGGGAATTGAAGTCCTTGTCCAGACACAACAGGCGCCCCTGCACTCCGTTCGGCAGCAAAATTACTGTTTCTGCCGCGATTTTTCGATATATATAGAGCTTGTGGGCTTCAAAAACACACTGGAACGTGAGCGCGTCGCCCTGCGGGGTAAAGTCCAGATGGCTGGCCCCGGCCCGCAGCAGCAGGCTGGTCATGTCGGCAGTAAGGGCTTCTTCCACTTCCAGCAGGGCTTCGTAGGTGAGGTCATCATCATAGCTGAAGTGGCCAAAAAGTTCGCTGCGGTTTTTGTCCATGCCAAGCCTATACGGCAAAGCGGTTTCTTAGGCAATGCGCAAGGATTACACCCGATCACAGTGCGGGGCGGGGCGCATCCTTTACGCGATATCTCGCATGGTTCCGTTCTGGTCTTACAGAAAAAAAATGGATAGACTGACTGTGCATGACGCTTGAGGCATGCACAAATGTTTGCCGTTTGCGCGCCACGCCGTTGTCGCGTGGCTCGTGCCTTTGTTGGCCCGTGTTCACAAGGTGTATCTAGCTCATGAGGTTCACGCGGGCTGCCCCGTTTACACGGCTTCGCTGGCTGCCTGCCGCGCACCCGCCCGGGGCTGATGGCAGGCTGTCTATACCCGTCTGGAGAATGTCATATGCGCCTGATAGATCAAATAACCCTGTCTTTTTGCCGTCTCGGCGTGGCCGGGCTGGACCCCAAGGCACCTGGCACCTGGGGTACAGCCATAGCCTGTCTGCTGGCACCGCATGTTTTTTTACCGCTGGATTTCTGGCTACGCCTTGCGTTGCTGATCGTATTGTTTTTTCTTGGTGCCGTGGCGGCAACGCGAGCGGAAAAACTGCTTGAACGCAAAGACCCCGGCGAAGTGGTCATTGACGAGTTGGTGGGCGTGTGGCTTGTGTTGCTGCCTTTTCCCGACCCCAGTTTCTTTATGATGCTGGCGGCCTTTGTGCTTTTTCGCATTTTTGACATTGCCAAGCCCTGGCCGGTCAAGGCCTCAGAATGCTGGTTACCCTCAGGTTACGGCGTCATGATAGACGACGTTGTCGCCGGGTTGTGGGCCTTGCTGTGCCTCGGCCTGCTTGCCTGGATGGGGCTTTCGTAAAACGAAGGCAGCCAACTGGCTGCGAAAGAAAAGAGGGGGCGCGGCCACGGGCGGTTCAGCCACGTCAGGTGGCGGTAGAAAAGCCGCCGCGCCCGCTACTACTTCATGCGGTAGGTAATGCGCCCGCGGGTAAGGTCGTATGGCGAGAGTTCAACCTTAACGCGGTCGCCGGGCAGGATGCGGATGTAGAACTTGCGCATTTTACCGGAAATATGGGCCAGCACTTCGTGGCCGTTTTCCAGTTCCACGCGGAACATGGCGTTAGGCAGAGCTTCCTGCACTACGCCGTCAACTTCAATGGAACCTTCTTTAGCCATGTGATCTCCGTAAAAAAATATTTGGATAAACGGCAGTCAGCTTCACAAAAAAGCGGGCAACTGTCAACCTGCGCGCCTGATCACAAACCCGTACAAACGCATTTGCGCCCGCCACAGCCCATGCAACCATTAGTATTCTGCGGTCGCATGGGCATGTCTGCGGGGCTGCCGTTTCAGGTGTGCATTCCGTCATGCCGCCGTTTTATTGTGCGCCCGTCTGGGCATAGGGCAATCATTCTGGCCTTCGGAATCCCTTTCAGGATTTTTACGTCCTTGATATCGACCGCCGCAACGGATTTATTTTTTATGTTTGTTCTTTTTGTTTTTGCGTGTCTTGCCATTTTCGGGGTCTGCCGCCGAGTCCGCCTTTGAATCTGACCCGGATACTGGCCCAGTTGCGGGCCTGTCCAGCACCACATGCATGCCGGGCTGGCTTATGGGGGCCGTACGGCAGAGCAGCCACAGCCCCACGGCAATGAGCGGCAGGCAGAGTACCTGCCCCATAGTCAGCCAGCCAAAGGCCAGATATCCCAACTGGACGTCAGGCATGCGTACAAATTCAACAATAAAGCGGAACACGCCGTACCCCGTGGCGAACAGGCCCGACACGGCCCCGCGTTTGCGGGGTTTCAGCGAGTATATCCATACCACGGTAAAGAGCACCAGACCTTCCAGCAGTGCTTCGTACAACTGGCTGGGGTGCCTCGGGTAAGGACCAGCACCGGGAAAAACGACACCCCACGGGCTGTCCGTAACCTTGCCCCAAAGTTCGCTGTTGATATAGTTGCCCAGGCGGCCAAAAAAGAGGCCCGGCGGTATAAGCGGCGCCACAAGGTCAGAAATGTCCAGAAACGCGCGGTGCCGGGTGTGCGCAAAATACCAGAAAGCCCCAAGCACACCGAGCAGGCCGCCGTGAAAGGACATGCCCCCGTTCCAGATGCGCAGTATCTCCATCGGGTCGGACAGATAGACGGGCAGGTCATAAAACAGCACATAACCCAGGCGGCCGCCCAGGATGATGCCGATCATGACGCAGGTCAGCAGGTCGTCCACATCCGTCGCGCGCCAGCCGGAATTGGGGCGGGATGCGCGCCAGCGCCCCAGCCACCAGCCCAGACCAAAGCCCGCAAGATACATGAGGCCGTACCAGCGCAATTGCAAATGCCCGATGCTGAAGGCAACCGGGTCGATATGAGGCAGGGTCATCAGTCCATATCCTGTGCGTTGAAATCGCCGCTCTTGCCGCCGCGTTTGTGCAGCAGACGCACACGGCTGATAACTATGTCACGCTGCACGGCCTTGCACATGTCATAAATGACGGCGGCGGCTGTTTGCGCGCCCACAATGGCCTCCATTTCCACACCGGTGTTGCCGATGGTGCGGGTTTCAGTCTCAATGCGGATGCGTGGCGGCATCTTGCTTATTTCAAAGCGAATGTCGGCATAGCTGAGGTTGAGGGGATGGCACAGGGGAATGAGCTCGCCCACCCGCTTGGCGGCCATGATGCCGCCAATCTTGGCGCAGGTCAGCACATCGCCCTTGGGCAGCGCCACTTTGAGCAGCAACTCGAGGGTGGCGGGGCTCAGCTCCACAACGGCTTCGGCAATGGCGACGCGCTCGGTGGCGGCCTTGTGCCCTACGTCCACCATAGTCACGTTGCCCTGACCGTCCAGATGCGAAAAGTTCTTGTCCATGACAATCCTCGGCATTTCAGGCGTTATTCCGGCATGGGCCGTCCCGGCAGTATGGCGTGCCGGGACAATGTGGTGCGGTATCTGAGCCGCCCCGCCGGGTGAAATTTTAAAACATCCCTATCAGCCAGTCCCATAGGGAGGGCGGCGCGGGCTGGCGCGGGCTTTGCCAGCGCGAGTCTTTGCCGCTGTCTGAAAAGCGCAGGCGCTCGCGCACAAGACGTGTGTCACCGGGGTTCTGCCCATTGTGTCCAAGGGTAGCGGATTCACCGGGGGCGGCAGGTTCCATCTCTGTCATATACTTGAAAGGAACGTCGGCATTGGGGCGTCTGGCCATGATGGCGCGCACGAACGCAAGCTCACTGCCAAAGCGCAGGTCGTAAAAAAGCGCGTAGGCGGGGCGCCTGGGCCCGGCTGGGCTGTCGCTGCGCACGGGGTTTGCCGCGTGTGTGCTGCCCGGCGCGACCGCTGTGTCTGGCGATGCCGGCACTGCTGTCAGCGCAATGGCTTCTGCGGGCATATAGTCATCAGGCAGGGGGCTTATGACCGGCAGCAAGGTGAAGTCGAAAAAGGCCTTTGCCGCAACGGACTGCCGGGCCAGTTCTGCCAGAAGTTCGGGCGGTGCGGCCCTGTGGGCAGTTGCGGGGCTGCGGGGTTGCCCCAGAGCGTTGAGCCC
>JAQVZK010000063.1 GCA_028708195.1 Desulfovibrio sp. | reverse complement strand
CTACCGCGCGGTTGCCGCCCTTATGGGCCAGCGGGCCATCTCGGCCTGCCATGACTGCTCTGACGGCGGCCTGGCCGTGGCCCTGGCTGAAATGTGCATAGGTGGCCGTCTGGGCGCAGAACTGAACCTGGACGCAGTGCCCGCCATGCAATGCATGAACAAGACAGAACTGCTCTACAGTGAAAGCGCAAGCCGCCTGCTTGTCAGCGTGAAGCCCGAACTGGCCATGATTTTTGACGCCCTTGGCCAGTGGCAGCTTTGCTCCCGCGTGGGTGTGGTTACAGACGATGCGCGCCTGGTCATGAAATCCGGTGACAGCGTCATTGCCAACGAGCATGTGGAAGACCTGGCACGCGCCTTCAAGGTGACGCTGGACTGGTAAATATAATCTCGATTGCAGTGTTCAGTATAGAAATGCCGTTGGCTGTCGCCAGCGGCATTTCTTTCATATATTATGCCCTGTTTCATTTGCGCCTCCACAAACTAGATATTGCATCTGCTATTATTTCTACTAACAAAACCACCATATTAGCATTTGCTATCTCTTAAACCGGGGTATATGGTCGGCCATATACTACTCTTCACATGGGATATTACGCTGCTGGCAGTCCCTCCCTGCCCGTGGACGGAGCTGTCTCCCAGCAAAGGAGAAAACCATGTACCATATGCGCGAAGAAGCTGAAGGCATCAAATCTCAACTGGCGACATGGCGTGAAACCCTGCACCGCCACCCCGAGCTGAGCCTCAAGGAATTCTGGACAACCGACTATCTGAAAAAAGAACTGGCCGGTATGGGCATCGAAATGGGGGATTGGGGCGGTGAAACAGGCGTTGTTGGCCTGCTGCACGGGGCTCACTCCGGCAAATGCGTGGCCCTGCGGGCCGATATTGACGCGCTGCCCATTGATGAAAAAAGCGGCGTCCCCTTTGCCTCGGAAAATCCGGGAACCATGCACGCCTGCGGGCATGACAGCCATATGGCCGCCCTGCTCGGCGCAGCACGCCTTTTGGCCGACCGCAAAAAGGACCTCAACGGTACGGTGAAATTCATTTTTCAGCCTGCCGAAGAAGTCTTCGCCGGCGGGGCCCTTATGGTCAAAAAGGGCGTGCTTGAAAATCCCCATGTGGATTTTATTTTCGGCCAGCACAATATCTGCGAATACCCGGCGGGCAAAGGTCTGATTTCCCCCGGGCCCATCATGGCCTGTTCGGCCTTTATTTCCATTACCGTGCATGGCACGGGCGGTCACGGCGCAGTGCCGCACCTGGCGCATGACCCCGTTGTGGCCGCAGCCGCCATCGTTTCTTCGCTGCAAACCGTAGTCAGCCGCGAAATGCGCCCAACAGAGGCCGTCGTGGTCACCATAGGCAGCATCCACGGCGGCACGGTGGCCAACGTCATTCCTGATACCGTCACCATGCAGGGCACTGTGCGCTGTTTTGACCTTGAGCTTTTTCACGAGCTTGAAGGCCGCCTGCGGCGCGTCATCGACAATACAGCCGCCGCATACAACGTCAGAGCCGACTTTGACTATAACAAGCTGGTTCCCAATGTGAACAATCCGCCGGAACTTACTGAATGGATGCGCCACGGCCCCATGAAAGAAGTTTACGGCGAAGAAAATATTCTGCCCTGCGTGCCCAGCATGGGTGGCGAAGACTTTGCATGGTACATGGCGCAAACCCCCGGCGTGTTCGTCTGGTTTGGCAGCGGCAACCCGGATAAAGGCATCAAATTCTCCTGGCACAACCCAGCGTTCAACGTAGATAACGAAAGCCTGGTTTACGGCGCGGCCCTGTACGCGCAGGTCGCCCTGGACTGGCTTGCCAAAGATGCCGGATAGCAAACATATGGCCGGGCAGTGCATGTGCGCAGCCCGGCTGATGCATAACATGTTGAAGGAGATGCCTTATGGGATTCACCTGGAAGCACAGACACACATCACTGGCTGTGGTTTTTATGGTCTGGCTGGTTTCCTACCTTGACCGCATGGTCATGTCCACCGCCATACCGTATATAGCTGACGACTTTAACCTTTCTGCTGGCGAAATGGGTGTGGTCATGAGCGCGTTTTTTGCTGGCTACGCCATCTTTCAGATTCCCGGCGGCATCCTCAGCGACCGTTTTGGCGCGCGCAAGGTTCTGATTTTCGCCATTGCATGGTGGTCTCTCTTTACCCTGTTTACCGGGTATGCCAGCAGCCTCATCGGGCTCATCATTATCCGCATCTGCTTCGGCATCGGGGAAGGCATAGGACCCGCCGCCACATGGAAATCCCTGGCCGTCTGGACGCCTGCCTCGGAGCGCGGGCGCGCCAACTCCATCATGATGAGTACAAACTCTCTCGGACCCGCCCTGGCACCGCTTTTTGTGGTGGCCATCATGTCCCTTTGGGGCTGGCGGGCCGTGTTTCATTATCTGAGCATCCCGGGTTTTCTGCTCTGCATCTGGGTCTGGTTTACGCTCTATGACAACCCCAAGGAAAAACCTGGCGTCAGCCCCGAAGAGCTCAAGGAACTGGAAGAAGAACCCACCTCAGGCGTGGCGCAAAAAGACCTTACCTTCATGCAGGTGCTGTCCACGCCCGTGGTCTGGAAGTCGTTTCTTCTGCTTTTCTTCAGCAATACCGTTGCCTGGGGCTATATGTCCTGGCTGCCCACCTATCTTGTCAAAAGCCGTGGTCTCGCCATGGGGCAGATGGGCATAGCCGCCTCACTGCCCTTCTTCGCAGGCTTTATCGGTGCCATCGTTTCCGGCTACCTTATGGACGGCGTGCTGAAGAAATACCGGTTTCACTATGTCATCGTTACCCAACTGTGCATGGCGCTTTTCCTCTACCTCATGTTCACTGCTGAAAGCGTGACCACCCTTATGATCTTCAATATCATCGCGGGCTATTTCTGCTTCTGCTGCGTGGCCTCGGTCTTCAGCCTGCCCATGATGGAAGTGCCCAAGGAAATAGCGGGACGTGCAATGGGCATCGTCAATACTGCCGGGCAGCTGGCAGGCTTTCTTGCCCCCATCGTTGTGGGCCTGCTTATCACAACCGCCGCTGACGGCATGCAGAACTACAACGTGGCCTTTGGCTTTTTGTGCTGCTCAAATATCATGGCGGCCATTATCGCCTTCTTCTTCCACAGAAGCAGCAAGCCCGGTGCCGCTTAGAAGTTGCAGTGCTTTGTAGTGTGTTGTGGGGAAGGGATTTTTTGAAGAGAAAAGGCTTTGTGGGGGAAGGACCCTTTTGCAAAAGGGTCTCCTCCCCCACACCCCCACCCCCTAAAACTCTTATCTTGTTTCAGTAGAATACTGGGAGCCGCCTGGATCATGTGGGGTTTCCATTTATACAAAAAAGCCCCGCAGGCCTAGGCCTGCGGGGCTTTTTCTGATCATGACGCCCTTGAAATGCTGCGCACCTCAGGGGTGACATTCTGCCATAAGTTGCCTTTCTGGCGGAATCCATGCCGCGTTGCGGCGGGCGGCCCGGTCGATTCGCCGCCCTGCATTTTATCTTTTTTATAAATAAAATGCCCTATTGCTGCCAAACCATGCTTTTTGCGGGGGGGACTTTTCAGGGGTTGCAGCCGTGGAGGTCTGCCCTATAAGCCATGCGGCTGCCGGACAGTCACCAGACCCTGGACCATTTTCAATACTGCTCTGCCCTAATTGTTAACTTCGCCGCCTTCAAAATGCTGCGGGGCTTGACGCTGCGCATCGGAACGCTTGGCAGAGCGTTTATCACTGGCGCGAGCCGCCTTGTCACCTTTGGCTTTCTTGGCGTTGGCGTGAGCCACCTTGTCGCCCTTGGCTTTCTTGCCATTGGCGCGAGCCACTTTGTCGCCACGCGCGGCCTTATTGTCACCAGCCTGAACAGCCTTGCCGCTCTTTTTGGCGTCACGCTTGACGCTGGCTTTGGCCTTGGCGTCCTTTTTGGGAGCCTTTTTGGCGCTGTTTTTGACCTTGGCGGCCTTGCCGTCGCGGTGGTACTGGGCGTCTGCCCCCTGGCCCCTGTCGTACTGCTGATCATTGCGGGCCACGAGCAGCGTGCCCGGCCCCATGTCAGAAGCGTCCGCATTGGCCTGGGACGGAACGCCGATCCACAGGGCCGCGGCAAGGGTACACAAACCCAAAGGCCGCCAGAGATATTGCATGGTCATAATGGTATCCTCCTTAAAGGGCGCACAGCCCTGAAATTCCATATGCCTATGCGTTCCCGTGCGCAAGAAGTCTTTGCAGGCCATTGGGTTTTATGCTGAAACTATTACTCTTTTTTAAAAAAATTCTTCAAAATCCCCCCCCTTGCAACAGCTCCAAGGCGTCAAGGCGCGCCCCTGAGGCCCTGCTTAAAGCACGATATTTCCTGCAACAAGCAGAAATAATAAATGTTTATGGGGACTGGAGGGGAGGGTCGCTTTTACAAAAGGGTCCCTCCCCCACAAAATCTTTTCTCTTAAAAAATCCTCTCTCACCTGGAGATCAGACGCAAGGCGGGAGCTCCCAGGCCGTCCTCATGCGCGGCCTGTGCCACAGCGTCGGCTTCAGGGCGCACATAGCTGCGTCCTTCAACCTCATACTGCTTGGCGGGCATGTGGTGTCCTGCTATTTGAACAGTCGCCGCGCTGCGGGGCGACACCAGCCGCTCAAGCCTCTGACGGCGAATGCCCAGGGTGTGCGTATGGCGCAGTACTGCGTGTTCTGCCACGTCTTCATGCTCCACGAGGCACAGCACCCGCAAAAGACCCGATGGGCGATTTTTTTTGCCTGTGCCCGGCAGCCACAAAACATCCAGCACTTCAGGCATGTGGGCCAGGGCTGTAAGGGCCTGCCCCAGTTCCTCACCTGTGAGGTGATCAAGGTGGGTTTCAAGCTGGCTGACCAGTTCACGCCCGCCGTGGCGGTGGTCCGCAAGGGTTGGAGTTTGCAGCAGCCAGATACGCAAACCCGATGCGGCCGGACGCGAGCCAAAGCCCGTGCCCATAGCCGCAAGGGTTCCACGGGGAGCGCCGGTGAACTCGTCTACCAGGGCGTGCAGCAGGGCCGCCCCGGTGGGGGTGATCAACTCTTGGCGCGCGTCGGTCTCATACACGGGTTTGCCTTGTAAAAGCCATGCTGTGGCGGGTGCTGGCAGGGGAATACGGCCGTGCGCGCACTCTATGCTGCCTGAAAACCAGGGCAGGAAGGACGCCGTGATGCGCCGCACGCCCAGTTGCTCAAGGCCGTAGCACACGCCCAGAATGTCCACCAGGGTATCAACAGCCCCCACTTCGTGAAAATGCACCTGCTCTGGCGGTATTTGGTGTGCATACGCCTCAGCCTGGGTCAGGGCGTCAAGAACGGCCAAGGCGCGGTCTCGCACAGGGCAAGGCACGTCCACCGATTTAAAGATGGCTGCAATATCGGCAGGATGACGCAAGGGCTGTGCCTCCTGCCGCCAGTGAACATCAGCACGACGCCCGGGGCCGGCCGCCCTGACCTCATCACGCAGTTCAAGCTGGCAGGCCACGCCCGCTTTTTCCAGAGCTGCCGTCAACGGAAAAAAATCCACACCCAGGTGAGCCAGGGCCGCCAGGGTCATATCGCCGCTGATGCCGCCACCGCAATCCAGATACACTTCCATACGCACTCGCAAACCGCAACGCCGTGCGCCGGGAAACCCCGGCCGCATACTTGTGCAGCATCCGTTTGTTGTTGTATAAACGTAAAAAGGCCGCTCAATCTTGCGGCCCCAAACACCAAACCGCATCGAAAAGCCGGAGGGTAGCATGCCTGTTCAGAACTGGATGACCACCGATGTTGTCAGCGTCACCCCGGAGACGTCCCTGCTCAAGGTGGGCAAACTTATGAAGGACCATCATGTTCGGCGTTTGCCCGTGCTTGATGAAAAGGGACGTGTTGTTGGTATTATCTCCGACCGTGATGTGCGTGACGCCTCCCCCTCCAAGGCCACCACACTCGACATGTATGAAATGCATTATTTGCTGGCCGAGTTGAAGGCCAAAAATATTATGACGCCTAACCCCCTGACCGTCAAACCATCCGACACGGTTGAACAGGCTGCGCTACTGATGCTCGACAACAAGGTTGGCGGCCTGCCTGTGGTTGAAGAAAACGGAAAGCTGGTTGGCATTATTTCTGACCACGACGTGTTCAAGGCGCTTGTGGACATTACTGGCGCACGCCTTGGCGGGCTGCAGTTTGCCATTGAACTGCCCGACCTGCCAGGAACGGCCCGGCCACTCTTTGACTTGCTGCGCGCCCACAATGCGCGTATCCTGTCAGTATTGACCGTGAGTAATGACGATGGCAACCGTCACATATTTATTCGTGTGCGTGAACTTGAAAGCAAAAATGCCGCGAGCAGCCTTATGGAAGAAGTTGCAAAGCTCGGCAGAGTGCTGTATTGCATCCACCAGAATGCTTGAGTTAGTCGATCATGATTAGCCCATACATCTGAAATATCTGATAAAAAATTTCGACTAGAATGGTGGGGCATACCAAAAAACAGTGCCAGGGCTTGCCATCAAATTTTTTTTATGGCATAAAGGCATTCGTTGTGATTGCATTACGCTTTCGCGCCCCATTGGAGGAATTCGGCCGGGAAACCCCGGTTGGCTGCGCCTGGAGCATGTTGTTCCGGCGAGGTTGAGTACTATCTGTCCAAGGAGGACACTCGCATGGCTGAGATCACCTATAAAGGTAAAAGCTTTGAAGTTGACGAAGACGGTTTCCTTCTGCGTTTTGACGACTGGTGCCCCGAATGGATGGATTATGTGAAGGAATCCGAAGGCATCTCCGAAATCACGGGTGACCATCAGAAGATCCTCGACTTCCTGCAGGACTACTACAAGAAGAACGGCATCGCCCCCATGGTCCGCATTCTGTCCAAGAACACCGGGTACAAGCTGAAGGAAGTGTACGAACTCTTCCCCTCCGGCCCCGGCAAAGGCGCCTGCAAAATGGCCGGTCTGCCCAAGCCCACCGGCTGCGTGTAGTCCGAGCCGTTACATTCGGAAAAAAAGCGGAAGGGAAACCTTCCGCTTTTTATTTTTTTGAAAAAAATTTTTTGTAGCTCATAGCTATTTGTATATTCCGCTCTCGGCTGTGGCTTTGTTTCAAATCCCTGGCACTGCCTGCGCACTTGGCAGTCTGCGACCTACGGGGTTTTAGGCCTCTACTTTACGCCAGAGCAAAAAAACGGTATCGCCCTGCCATGAAAATTCGTCTGTCATTGAAAAAAATCTCTCTCTGGCTGATTGGCATTATACTTGTCTGCGGCGTCCTTGGCACAAGCGCCGTGGCCATGCTTTTTTACTGGGCCTCGCGCGACCTGCCCGACATTAACCGCATTGCCGAGTACAAGCAGCCACAGGCCACAGTCATTCTGGCACGTGACGGCTCCACACTGGGCACCCTGTACCTGGAAAAGCGCTATGTCATTGGCCTCAAAGAGATGTCGCGCTTTTTGCCTATGGCCTTTCTGGCTGCAGAAGACGACGCGTTTTACCGCCATATGGGCGTGGACCCCACGGCCATTCTGCGCGCGGCCATCAACAACTTTCGCAAGGGACGCCAGGGCGAGGGCGGCAGCACCATCACCCAGCAGCTCATCAAGCAGCTTTTGCTGACGTCCGAACGCAGCTATACCCGCAAGATGAAAGAGGCCATTCTGGCTTATGATCTGGAAAAAACCTATACCAAGGACCAGATCCTCACCATCTATCTGAACCAGATATATCTTGGCGAGCATGCCTACGGTGTGGAGGCCGCCGCGCGCACCTACTTTGGCAAGCACGCCTCTGACATCACCCTGGCTGAAAGTGCGGTTATCGCGGGCCTGCCCAAGGCCCCCAGCACCTACAATCCCTTCCGCAGGCCCGAAGAGGCAAAAACCCGCCAGATGTATGTGCTGGGCCGCTTGCGCGACCTCAAATGGATCACGCCCGAAGAGTATGAAAAAGCCGCCACCGAACCCCTGGTTTACTGGAGCATGCCCGACGGCATGGGTGGGGCGGCCCTGTGGTATCTTGAAGAAACCCGCCGCCTGCTCATCGAATTTTTTACAGAGCAGAACCTCAAGGCTCTGGGTATAGAGACAGACAAATACGGCGTGGACTACGTGTACGGGGCCGGTCTTACCGTGCACACGTCTATGGACCCGGCCCATCAGTACGCCGCCGGGGCCGCTTTGCGGCAGGGCCTGGAAGCTCTCGACAAGCGCCAGGGCTGGCGTGGCCCCCAGGAAAAGCTGGATGCGGAAAAGCAGAAGGCCTTTAGCCAAAAGAGCTTCAACCCGCTGGACCTTGCCGGCAACAACTGGGTCAAGGCGCTCGTCACCCACGCAGACGCCAGGGAGGCCCGCGTAAACCTGGGGCAGGGCTATACGGGCGTTGTGACCGTGGCCAACATGTCATGGGCGCGCAAACCCAACCCCAAGGTGGCGGGCATATACGCCCCTGCCGTCAAGGATGCCAAACTTGTGGTCAGCCCCGGCGACCTCATCTGGGTTTCCGCCGCTGAAGTCACGGTTACCGAAACCGGAGCCAAGGGCCGCAAAGAAAAGAAAACCCTGCCTTTTGACCCTGCCACGGTAAAAAAAGGCGTTCCCATCCCCCTTGATTTGCAGCAGGAGCCGGCAGTGCAGGGGGCCATTGCCTCGGTTGAGGCTGAAAACGGCGACGTGGTGGCCCTTATTGGCGGCTACCAGTTTGGCGACAGCCATTTCAACCGTGCAACCCAGGCCCGCCGTCAGCCCGGCTCAAGCTTCAAGCCGGTGGTGTACTCCACGGCGCTGGATATGGGCTTTACCGCCCTCTCCACGGTGCTGGACGGTCCCTTTGTCTATGTGAACCCCTATACCAACGAAGTATGGCGGCCCTCCAACTACGAAAAGAACTACAAGGGCGAACTGCCCCTGCACACGGCGCTGACGCTTTCGCGCAATACGTGCACGGTGCGCATAGCCCAGCAGGTGGGCATAGCCAACGTCATTCAGCGGGCCAAGGCTCTGGGGCTTGAACCCCATTTTCCGCAAGAACTTTCAGTGAGCCTGGGGGCGGTGGCGGTTTCTCCGCTCAACCTCACCCAGGCCTACGCCGCCTTTGCCAACAAGGGCCTTGGCGTGCGCCCGCGCATCATCACGTCCATTACCGACCCCAAGGGCCGCGTGCTCTACCGGCAGGATGTGGAACAATGGCAGGCCCTCAGTCCGCAAAACGCCTTTATGATGGCGACCCTGCTCAAGCAGGTGGTCAACTCGGGCACAGGCACCCGCGCCAGGGTGCCGGGGTACAATATCGCCGGTAAAACCGGCACAACCAACGAAGAACACGACGCGTGGTTTGTGGGCTTTTCTCCGCATCTGGTCACGGGTGTGTATGTGGGTTACGACCAGTTGCAGAGCCTTGGCCGTCTGGAACAGGGCGGTCGCACCGCTGCTCCCATTTTTCGCGCCTACCGCGTGGAGGTGGAGGAGCGCTATCCCGCTGACGACTTTGCCATGCCCGATGGCATAATCATGCAGGACGGCCTGGCCTTCCGCTCCGACATGCCCATTCAGGGCGCTTCGGCCACGTCTGCCACCACAGGGGACGAAACCGTGATTGACACCTCACAGGGCGGCGAAGACCTCATGCGCCAGATGTTCTGATTTTTGGCATGGCTTTGAACTTCAGGGGGGCTGGTTGTCGGGCTCCCTTTTCACGATACTGC
>JAQVZK010000062.1 GCA_028708195.1 Desulfovibrio sp. | reverse complement strand
AAGAACCGCAGCCATCAAGAAGAGCGCTTTCCTCTTATGTCCCTCACGATTGTGGGCGTGTGCGCCACCTGCTTTCAGACCAGCTTTGCTCTCGCGCGGGCCGCCGCCAGCATGAAGAAGCGCTGCAAGCAGCTTGCGGGCAACAATTACATGTTCGGTGATGGCGACGAAAACAGCGACGACGATACAGCCCCGTAAAATCCGCCGCATAGGCATAAAACTGAAAACCGCGCACAGCTGCAGCGCACAGCCAGCAGCATACTGCCAACGGCAGCCTCCCAAGTGAACGCGCCTGACGCAAATATCAACACGTAATGAGGGTATAAATGAAGCTGAGCGCAAAACTGATTCTTTCATTTTGCAGCATCATTCTTTTCATGCTGCTTCTTTTTGCCGTCTATATGCGCAACAGCCAAAAAATTACTGCCACGGTTGACCACATCACAGAAACCGTCGTTCCTTCAGTGGTGGCCATTCAGTCAATGAACGCCCTGCTCTATTCCATCCGGTCCGACCTGGCCGCCGTAAGCACACGCACAGACCGGGTGACCATTACGGAATACACCTCGCGCATCAACCGCGCGCTCCGCACCCTGGCAGAACACGAGAAAATCTATGCAAATCTGGCAGCCCGCCCGGCACCCGATGACGCCGCACTGCCTGCCGCCGAAAAACCCGAGCAGGATGGTGAAAGTCAGCGCATGAACCTGGCGGAACTGCTGGAGCACATCAGTGTCGCCGCGCAAGAAGACGCCCATAACCGCCAGCAGATCATCGCCCATGCCAAGGAGGGAGAAACCGACCAAGCCGTAGCGCTTTTTGACCGCAGCAGGGCCAATTTTTTACGCATGGCGCGGTTTTATGATCAGGTACTTGAGCTTGATACGGCCCGTAGCCGTCAGGCCGCCGAGGCCGCGCGCCATATCGCCGGGCAATCGCAAAAAATGGCTGTGGCCCTTACAGGCGCGGCCCTGCTGTGCAGCATCCTCGTCACCTTTCTGCTGATCTTTTCTGTCAAGCGCCAGTTGGGCATAGACCCCGGCCAGCTTAACATCCTCGCCCAACGTGTGGCCAAGGGCGACTACAAGGGGGATGCCCACGACAGCCCCAAAAACCGGAGTGGCGTGTATGCCTCCATCATGACAATGGTGGCATCACTGCAAAAGCACATCAGCCATGCAGACAAGCAGTCGCAGATGGCCTTGAGCCAGTCGCAACGGGCTGAAGCAGCCTTGCGAGAAGCCGAGGCCGCGCGGGTACAGGCACAGGGCAGAACAGAAACCCTGCTGCATACGGCCCTGCAACTGGAAGACGTAGCCCACAATCTGACCACGGCCTCGGGGCAACTGACGCGGCAGATCAATCAGTCCAGCCAGGGGGCAACAACCACGGCGGAAAACCTGGATGGGGCCGCCACTGCAATGGAGCAGATGAACGCCACGGTGCATCAGGTGGCCGACAACGCCGGACAGGCGGCTCAGGCCTCATCTGGCACAAGAGCCAGTGCCGAAGAAGGAGCCAAGGTTGTGCGGCAGGTTCTGGACAGCATCAACAAGGTCAATGAAGTTTCAGAAAGACTCAAGGCCGACATGGATGATCTCAATGCGCGCGCCCGCGACATCAGCCGCATTATGGGCTTTATTTCCGACATTGCAGACCAGACAAATCTGCTGGCCCTCAACGCCGCCATTGAGGCGGCGCGGGCCGGTGACGCGGGCCGGGGCTTTGCCGTGGTTGCCGACGAGGTGCGCAAACTGGCGGAAAAAACCGTCACCTCAACCCACGATGTGGGGGCCGCCATAACCGCCATGCAAAAGAGCACGGCCCACAGCACGGCCTCACTGGATGAAGCCGTGGCACAGGTGAGGCTTGCAACTGTCAGCGCGGGCAAATCCGGTTCGGCCCTTGAAGACATCGTAAGCATGGCCGATACCACGGCAGGCCAGGTGCGCGCCATTGCCGCCGCCAGCGAAGAACAGTCTGCCGCCAGTGAAGAGGTAAACCGCACCATCAGCAGCGTCAGCCAGGCAGCCCGCGAAAGCGCGCAAACAATGGCTGAGGCTGCGCAGGCGGTGGTTCACCTTGCGGAGCAGGCAAAGACGGTGGAAAAGCTTGTGGAGAAGCTGCGCGCTAATGAGTGACGCGCTTGCGCGGGGTTGATGTCCCTGCGGGCACGAAGGCTTATTGTTCTTTAGTTTGGGCCGCCTCCGGCGCGGGCAGATGGGCCTGTTAGGGGCTGCCGCCCCTGCCACATGAGCTCCACCCCCTCCACAAAGTACTTTCCCCAAACGCATTGCACACTGCACTTTTCAATTCAGGATGCCGGTCAGCTTTCGCTGACCGGCATCCGAACATTGGCACAAGTGCCGCAATCTGTCTTTAAAAACTAGGGCTTGGCGGCCTTGGCGGCCTTGGCAGCCTCGGCGGCTTCACGCGCGGCGGGGCTCATGTGGCAGGGGCGGCAGCCCTTGAACTGCGGGAACTTGCCGGGATTTTCTGCCACAAGCTTTTTGTGGCAGCCGAGGCACGAGCGATCGCTGCTCTGGGAATGGAAGGCCATGAACATACTCATGGGGTCACGTTCGCGCGGGCCGGGCGTGGCATGGCATTCGGTGCAGGCTACGTAGCGGCCGTCGCCACCTTCTTCGTGGTGGCACTGAAAACAGGAGATTCCCTTGTGCGCTGTATGCGGGAACATGACATTCATGCGCTTGGAGCCGGAGGCTTCAATTTCAATGGGCTTTTTGATGACTTCCGCCATCTCCTTGACGCTGCGGGCCTGCGCTCCGCCGGCACACAAAAGAGTCAGGGCAAAAAGAGTGATGACCAAGGTTTTCATGAACAAGCTCCTCCTAGTGTAGTAGACCTTCATGTCTTGGCGCATGCGGAGCGCCCTTACCGGACGGCCGCCGGGTCTCGTCCACAGCCCCATAGCTCTGGACGCGCTCCCTCCCGGTTACCCGGTTCGGCATGCTTTCGGCCTTTTCAGAACATATTGAACAAAGGAGATTTCATTTCCGGCAAGAAAAAAGATTTTATGCAAAAAGCACTTTTGTGGCGCTTGTTTCACAAAATCTCAGCCCCGGCGTGAGACAAAAACCCCTTGTTTCAGTGTGTCTGGCACGATTTTGGGCTATTTGGGCCCGTTTGCAGGCGCGTGGCGAACCTGCCTCTTCTGCCAGTCTGGCAATGCCCCTGCAGTTTTGCGCAGGGGCCACCAAATTAGTTAAAAAATATTCCAGAACGAAGGTTTGAGCGGTCGCAGCTTTTTGCGGGCCGCCACCATGTCCAGGTGCATCATGCCCAGAGCCAGCGCGTCCAGGTCAGGCCATCCCTCACGTTCGCGCAAGTCCACAGTTGGGCAATAGCTTTTGCACTTGGTGCACCAGTCCAGCCTTTCGCCATGCGCAGCCCCGCTTTCGCGCAGCACTTCCATCACGCCAGTGCCGTCCTTGCCGCACGAAGGGCAGGTGCCGCGCATGAACTTCCAGTTAGCGCCGCACAGCCCGCAATGCAGATGCTTTTTGCCGCCACCGCCAGCCAGATAGGCATTTTTTTCGTCCAGCATGGGCTTGTCCAGCCACCCGATGGTGGCAAAGGTGCCGCATACGGGGCAATAGCCGTGCTTCCAGCGGCTGCCAACCTCCCAGGGGGCGTCTCCTTCTTCAGGCAGGCTTTGGGCCACAAGAGTACGCAGAACAGGAGCCAGCACAAAACTGAACGCAAACAGCAGTACCGAGGGGTCAAGCCCGAATGTTTCGGCCAGGCGTGCCTCTTCTTCGCTGTTACCAGAAAGCATTGCCTCGGCAAAGGCTTCGCGGGGGTCGGCAGTGCCCGTGCCCGCGCTTTTTTTCTTTTTTGCTGCTGCCTTGACCGGAGCCAGCAGCACGGCTTCGAGTGCCGGGCTGTGGGGGGCCATAGCTTCAAGGTTGACCAGCAGGGGCAGCAGTTTTTCAGCGCTGCTGCGCAGGGGGCCAGCAAGGCCGGCCAATGGCACGCCAGCCAGCAGAGAAAGCCCTTGCTCCAGAGCCTCGGGCTGAGGTTCAGGCAGGCGCAGCCCTGTGGCGCGCACGCTGTCAGCCAGTTCTTCGGTCAACTGCGCCTGTGCAGCCAATAATGGCTCAAAAGCCCGCAATACGGGTTCCAGAACGGGACGGCGCGCCGCCACGTCCGCCAGAGTTTTTGCCACACTTTGGCAGGATGAGGCCATTAATGCTCCAAACCCGGAGGCTGAGCCTCCGTCCGAAAGTTGACAGCGGCGCACGGGTAGCCCCGCGCGCCGCACTTGATACAAAGCCAATCCTGAGCGCCGTTGCGGCCAGGGCTGCTTCCGGAGAAATAGTTTCGCCGGGCGTATTCAAGTGCCTCGCCTGGCTGTACCGACGTCATCAGCCATTGCACCCACCTTTGGGCAGCAAGCTTTTGAACGTCGATACAGCCTTGGCTACAATGCTGTAAGCCAGCATAATTTCAGTTTACAATTATAGCAATGCCAAACTGAAACCTGACTGAGACACTCTACATAAAGGCCGCGAACTCGTAGTACTTGTCCTTGGTGTCTGCCAAAAGGTAGATGACGCTGACGTCTTCCATATCGGCCAGAAAGGCCTTGGGCCAGCGTTTTTTGGCAATTTCAAGGCGCTTCATGGCAAGAGGCAGCACTTCTTCACGTTCGCCAAAAGCCATGGCCCCAGTGGGGCAGGTCTTGACGCAGATGGGCTGCATGCCCGCTGCTACACGGTCGATGCACATATCACACTTGGTCAGGCGGCCGTTTTTGGGATCGCGCCTTGGTATGTTGTAGGGGCAAGCGTCCCGTACGGCCTGGGCGTCTTCCTCACTGAGTTGCGAGGATTTTTCCGTAGCCAGCACGGCGCCGGTTTTTTTATCCTGAATAATGGCACCTGGAACGGCCATATCGGCCACGTCCACGCAAGGCGGCGTCAGGCAGTGACGGCACTGTTCGGGAAAGAAGTTCCAGACCACGTCGCCCTTTTCATCCAGATATTCGTGAAAACGGACAATCTTGAGATTGTTCGGATTCAGGTCCGGGGGATTCTGGTGCGTGCCAAGCTGCTTGGTTTGATTGGCGGGCAGGTCGTGCCACTCTTTACAGGCCAACTGGCAGCCACGACATGCCGTGCACCGCGTGGTGTCAACTAAGAATGTTTTCGGCATAGTATGCTCCTTGTGGGGCGCGCCCCCGCAGGGGGGACGCGCCACGCTCGTTAGCCTATTTCGGTCAGCTTGTCGGCCTTACGCAGGTTCACGCAGCAGGCCTTGGACTCGGGGATGGTGGTATTGGGGTCATAGGCTCCCACGGTAAGCCTGTTGGTGGAGTCGCCACACTTTGGTGTCGTCCAGCCAAAGGCGAAGGGCATGCCCACAAGGTGGACAGTCTTGCCCATAATCGTGAAGGGCCGTATGCGCACGGTGACCATAGCGATGGCCTCGCAGTTGCCGCGCGCGCTTTCCAAAAACACACCGTCGCCGTTTTTGATACCCTTTTCCTTGGCCAGCTCGTGGCTCATTTCCACATAGAGCTGGGGTTCGGTTTCGAGCAGGTTGGGTACGTTGCGGGTTTCACCGCCGCCGCACCAGTGTTCGGTAAGGCTATAGGTGGTCAGCACTATGGGGAAGCGCGGATCGGCCGGGGGCGCGATCTGGTCCATAGGCGACTTGTGGTACTTGTACACAGGACTGCTGATCTGCTTGGAGAACGGATGGTTCGCCAGCGGCGTTTCAGCAGGTTCGTAGTGCTCGGGGAAAGGACCGTCGGCAGGGCCGGGGCCGTAGAACTGGGCGTGCCCGTCCCTGACCATGATGAAGGGCAACTTGCCCTTGGGGTCAGACATGGGCGGCCAGGGGCCGTCGGGCACGTCGCCCACCCACTTTGTGCCGTCCCATTCAATGACGGTTCTTTTGGGGTTGAAGGGCTTGCCGTTCATGTCTACCGACGCGCGGTTGTACAGAATGCGGCGGTTGAGCGGCCAGCACCACGACCAGTTGGGGAAGAGGCCGATGTTGGCCTGCATGGGCGTCTGACTAGGATCGCGCTTTCTCGACTTGTTGCCCTCTTCTTCAGTCCAGCTTCCCGTATATATCCAGTTGAGGGAAGAGGTTGAACCGTCGTCTTTAAGGGCGCCAAACGTGGGCACGAGCTGACCGCGCTTGTAGGCCTTGTCGCCCACCTTGCTGTCGGCCCAGAAGAAGCCGTTGATGCGCCTGGTCCATTCTTCGGGGTCATACTTGTCGGTCCAGTTCATCTTCATGATGGGTTCGGGCAGCACGCCGCCTTCAGCCTTGTACATGGCGCGAATGGTGTTGAAGAGGGGCACCACAACGTCAGCGAAGTTACGGGCTTCACCGCCGGGTTCTACCGCCTTGTCAAACCACTGGAGCCAGCGCCCGCTGTTGCTGATGGTGCCCGCCTTTTCAATGCGGTGGGCCGACGGCAACAGAAAGACTTCGATTTTCTTGGTCTTGGGGTCAACGCCTGGGCGCATCCAGTTATCCGTTGTTTCGGAGTTATGGATTTCAGAGCAGACGAGCCAGTCCAGATTATCCAGAGCAGCCCGCATCTTGTTGGTGTTGGGGAAGCTGTTCATGGGGTTGACGCCCATGATGAAGCCACCCTTGATCTTGTTATTGTATATCCTGTCCATCACGTACATGTACGAGTAGTCTTCGCCCGGCTCCAGCTTTGGCAGCAGGTTGTAACAGAAGTCGTTTTCGGGGGTGGCGGCGTCGCCAAACCAGCCCTTGAGCAGACTTGTTATGTACTTCGGCCTGTTGCCCCACCAGTTGGCACTGTTGGGCAGCACGGTGACCGGGGTGTTGGCCTTGTTATACTCGGCCAGCGTCTGCCACGGAGCCTGGGGCGTGCCGTGATACCCGGGGAGGTTGTTGTACAGGAGGGCGTGGTCTGTGGACCCCTGCACGTTGGGTTCGCCGCGCAGGGCGTTGATGCCGCCGCCAGCAAGCCCGATGTTGCCCAAAAGAAGCTGTACCAGAGAAGAAAGGCGGATGTTCTGCACGCCCACGGTATGCTGTGTCCAGCCCAGAGCGTAAAGAATGGTGCCAGCCTTGTCGGGCCTGCCTGTGGCACAGAAGGTCTTGTAGACCTTGATCAGGTTATCCTGCGACACGCCCGTGATGTCAGAGACATTTTTGAGGGTGTAGCGGGAGTAGTGGTGCTTCATCAAATTGATGACGCACCGCGGGTTCTGGTGCGTTGGGTCGATGACCGGCCCGCCGTCAGCACCCTTGGCCTTGGCCCACAGGCTTTTATCATACTTGCGGGCTTCGTCGTTAAAGCCGCTGAAGAGTCCGTCTTCAAAGGCATAACCGTCGCCGACCACAAAGGCAGCGTCAGTGTAATTATTGACGTACTCCTTGTGATACAAGCCGTTTTCAAGAATGTAGTGCACCATGCCGCCAAGGAAGGGAATGTCAGTGCCGGAACGAAGGGGCACGTGGAAGTCACACCTGGCGGATGTGCGCGAGAATTTGGGGTCAACGTGCATGAGCACGGCCCCGTTGTCCTTGGCTTTCATGATCCACTTGAAAGCCACGGGATGATGTTCAGCGGCATTGCTGCCGATAATAAGCACTGCATCGGCATTCTTGATGTCGATCCAGTGGTTGGTCATTGCACCGCGTCCGAACGACTCTGCCAGAGCCGCAACAGTGGGGCTGTGTCAGACCCGTGCCTGGTGGTCCATATGGACAACACCCAGGCCGCGCAAAGCTTGATGGATAACGGCGCATTCCTCGTTGGAGGCGTGCGAGGTACCCATCCAGAAGATGGATTCCAGACGGTTGACCGTCTGGCCTTTATCGTTTTTGAGGATCATATCCTTGTCACGGGCGTCCTTTACGCGACGCGCGATCTGCTCAAGGGTCCAATCCCAGTCTTTCTCTTCCCACTTGTCGCTGTTAGGCGCGCGGTACAGAGGTTTTTTCAGGCGATGATCGCTTGTGTACATCGAGTAGAGGGCCGCACCCTTGGCACACAACGCTCCCTCGGTAATGGGAAAGTCCGGGTCGCCCTCGGTGGAGACAAGCTTGCCGTCTCTCACATGGGCGATGATCTGACACTGAACAGAACAAAACGGGCAGATGCTCGATACTTCGCGAGCGCCTTCAATCTTGAGTTTAACGGCGTAAGCCTGAGCTTCGCCCAAATCGAAGCCCAGATGCCCCAGCGTGAGGCATATTACCCCCGCACCGACACCTTTGAGAAAACTCCGTCGGGTGCTTTTCATAAAACCTCTCCTTTTTTGAGCCTATCCCATGCGCAGGGCCGAGGCAGGGCACCGCGCAAAACTGCTTTGGCGAACGACAAAATGAACGCCCTGATCATAAAAAGAATCGTTGTCACCATATTCCAAAAAACGTGATGTCGCAAGATTGTTTGATTATTTACACTGGAGTCTCAGTTAGTTGTGATATTTTTCTCTATATGGCAAAATATCATGCCATTACGAATGCATACTTGTTGCAACGCAGCAAAAGCCCTGCTGCCCGCGCAGAAACGCGTCCAAGCACTCTTCACCATCATGCTGAAATGCATGTTCTTTTATCCGTCAATTTTATTACGCCCTTTACGTAATTTTTTTTACGGGCGCTAAAAAAAATCACGTAACACCAAAAGAAACAGGCCGCCTGGGTACCGGGCGGCCTGTCAAAATACGTGTATGAGGCTGTTTTTATGATTTTTAAAGAATCCTTAAATATACCTGTCAGTTCCACTGCCGTGCCCGCGCCTCTATGCCCGCAGAACCAAAAGGCAAAACCCTGGGCATCAAGGCCGTAGGCCCCACTACTTCAGCAGTTCTTCCAGCGGAAGGCCTTGGGCCACATAGACATTGCAAACCTTGGTGTAGTTCTGGTCTATAAAACTTTTGAACCCGCTGCGGTCAAAATACCTTTCCACAAATCCTGCCCAAAGCACCTTCGGTTTTTTGACCATAACCAGCTCAGGGATATCATAAAGTTCTTTGCCTCTGGAAAAATACTTTTTATCCAGCTCGCTCAAGCGCAGATTATGCCAATAATACCCGAGAGCGTCAGGCCGCACCGGACAGATTTCGTGGCTGCCCAAAATCTCTTCATCTTCGGCTGTGGCGCGCAGCACTATGTCATATTCCCGTTTGGCGCACGCATTGATGTCATCCATCACAAAGCTGCTCACATCGCGCACGGTATTGTAAAAAACAAGCAAAAAAAGCAAGGCAACAATGGCATTTTTGATCTTGCGATCCTGCAACAGGCTAAAACTGCTTGAGAGCGCTATAACAATGAAAGGAAAAATGGGAATGTAATACTGCTCATATGGGGTGGGAAACAGGGCGAAGAAAATACAAAAAAACAAAAACACCACTGAGGTGAATTGATATGGAGCCCTCTTGATGATTCTGACTTCAGCTACAATAAGGGCCATACTGCAAAAAAAGAGCGGAAGCTTGAGGCGAACCCAGCCGTATACCATAGAAATTTTTAAATTATACAGCCAGTTCAGTTCAAAGTAGTCAACAAGCACATTCTCTTTCAGCATGAAATACACAAGATATACAAGCAGCAAAAGAGGAAGCGCCAGAGCCGTCAGAAAATCCCGAAGCGGAAGTTCCTTTTTATACAGCTGATAGATCGCACAGACACAGAAGCCAAAAAGTAAAAATACCGCTTTTTGCAGAAACAGAAATGAAATAAAAAAAAGCAAAAAAGACAA
>JAQVZK010000061.1 GCA_028708195.1 Desulfovibrio sp. | reverse complement strand
AAATGGTAGAGGGGCTTTTTTTCCACCGGGTCCAGATTAATGGCCGTGACCACATCGCCCACCAGGGTCACCATGCTGCCGTTCATGTTGGCCCGCACGCCGCACAGGCCTTTGTCTCCTTTTTTCAGGCGGCAGCCGTGGGCGCACAGTCGGCACTGCACCGACCCTTTATGTGCGCCGTCCAGCGCATGCCAGAGTAATGCCTGCATGTCAGAGCCCCTCTGTGGAGGTGTTGGGATCTATGGAGCTATACGGTACGGCCTTGGGTGTTTTTTCATTGGGCTTTACGGGTGGCTGCCCCGGTTGCGGGGCGGGGGGCTCAAAAGACTGGCCTTCGGTTTGCGGCATGTTTTCCTGCATGTATTGCGGGTCGCCTTGCTGACGCCATTGCTGTTCTTCGGCAAGAATGTCGGCTTCTTCATTGGCCCTCTGGTTGAGGGTGGGCGGGGCGTAGCCCCCGAATTCCTGCCCCTTGTAGCCCTGCTCGTATTGCTGACCGTTGTAGCCCTGCTCGTAGCTCTGTTCGTTGTTCTGGCTGCCGTAAGTGTAGGTATTGTACGCGGGCTGCCGGTTGATGGTATTCTGCCCTTGCGGCGGGGTGCGCCCCTGCTGGGGGCCGCCAGTGGGCCAGGAAGGCCCGCCGGGGTGCGGATTGCTGTTGAAATAGGGGTCTTGCTGCCAGTTGCCGCCAGTGCCGCCCATATTGGGGCCACCAGACTGGGGAATTCCGGGACGCTGGCCGGGCCGTGGGGCATGGGAGCCACCGCCGGGGTGTTGTTCTCCGGGGCGTGCCCCGCCTTGATATGAGCCAGCAGGATACTGCCCACCGGGATACTGTCCGCCGGGGCCAGGATACTGCCCACCGGGATACTGCCCACCGCCGGGATATGGTTTGCCCTGATATGATCCACCGGGATACTGCCCACCGGGGCCGGGAATGCCGGGAACTCCCGGAACGATTCCGCCCGGATAGCCGCCTTGTCCGCCGCCGGTATAGCCACCATCTGGTGAAACCCAGGGCGTAACATAGATGGGGCCGTTCCACTGTTGTGCTTGGGCAGGTGGGGGCGGCGGCACCACAGAGGTGACGATGTCGCCATTGCTGTCGCGCCAGGTATTGGTGCGCGCCCGACGCTCGATGTTGCTGCCTTCAAGGTCCTGTGTGCCCCAGACCTGTGCGCCGCCCTGTTGGCCGGGCGGCGGGACGTAGCCTCCGCCATTGGTGGCGGCAGAAGCCGGGTAGGTGCCTGCCAGAGCGCAAGCGGCGCACAGCAAGTATATGGCCGTATGTTTTTTCATGGCTATCCTCTTCAAGGCGGCGTTCCCTCTCTCTTGCTGTATGACTCTAACAGTGGCGGGTAAACTGGTCTACGAAAAATGGCAGGGGCAACGCGCTGTCGCAACCGATGGATATGCTGTTCACGGCACGCGCGAGAGCCCCGCGTTATACTAAGAAAACCGGGCGCTCCCGGCGGTCAAAAAAGTCGCTTGGGCTTTGCCGCAAAATCTGCTAAAGAACGCCAATCCAAAGGAGGCTACGGATGTCCAGCGATCGCGCGAAAGCCTACACGCAGGCAGGCGTTGACATTGAAGCGGGGAACACCCTTGTTTCACGCATCAAATCTATGGTGCAAAGCACCCAGACCAGGGGTGTCATTTCAGATATAGGCGGTTTTGGCGGCCTGTTTCGACCTGACCTCAGCGGCATGAGCGAACCTGTGCTGGTTTCCTCCACGGACGGCGTGGGCACCAAGCTCAAGCTGGCCTTTGCCTTTGACAAGCACGATACCGTGGGCATCGACCTGGTGGCCATGAGTGTCAACGATATCTTGGTTCAGGGTGCCAATCCTCTGTTCTTTCTGGATTATTTTGCTACGGGCAAGCTTGATGTAGACACGGCCCAGACCGTCATTGGTGGCGTGGCCGAGGGCTGCCGCCAGGCCTACTGCGCCCTGCTTGGCGGCGAAACCGCCGAAATGCCCGATATGTACGCCTCCGGCGAGTATGATCTTGCGGGTTTTTGTGTGGGCATTGTGGATAATGCCAAGCTCATTGACGGTTCAAGCATTCAGGTGGGCGACCATATTGTGGGTATCGCCTCCTCCGGCCTGCACTCCAACGGCTATTCCCTGGCCCGCAAGGTGCTGGAAAAAAGCGGACTCAAGCCCGACGACGCCTTTCCCGGTGCCGACGGCGCAAGCGTGCGCGATGTCATGCTGGCCCCCACCATCATCTATGTTGAAGCCGTCCGCTCCCTTCTGCGCGACCTTAATGTAAAGGGCATGGCGCACATCACCGGTGGCGGTTTTTACGACAACATCCCCCGCGTGCTGCCCGCCCAGGTGGAGGCCCGCATCAATTTCGGCAGCTGGCAGATGGCACCTGTCTTTCACTGGCTCAAGGAAACGGGCGATCTTTCCTGGCCCGAAATCCTGCAGATTTTCAACGGCGGCATAGGCTATGTGCTGGTGTTGCCCCCCGATCAGAGCGAAGAGGCCATCAGCCGCATTCAGGCCTTCAATCTGCGCGCCTGGCACATCGGCGAGGTGGCCCGCCGCAGCAAGAGCGACGCCACTGAAGGCGAACAGGTTGTGATGAACTTCTAGGGGCAGGCTCTGAATAATTCTTTTGTCCAACTGGCTGCGTCAAAAGGCCATCTTTTACTTCAGTCATGTACCGTATTGCCACGGCGCGGTCTTTTGTAACGCAATCACCCGAATGGGGGGGACTTTGTGAACAGCACCTTGGGATGTCTTGGCAATGCCCTGTGGTTTTTATTGGGCGGCGTCTTTATGGGCCTTATGTGGTGGATGTTCGGCGTGCTCTGCTTTATCTCCATTGTGGGCATTCCCTGGGGCCGCGCATGCTTTGTCATGGGCAACTTCGCCTTTTTTCCCTTTGGCAAGATGCCCGTTTCGCGCGAAGTGCTGACAGGCTCCCCCGATGTGGGCACCAGCGTGTTCGGCACGGTGGGCAACATCATCTGGCTGCTGCTGGCAGGCATATGGATAGCCCTTGGACATCTGCTGTCTGCAATATGCTGCGCGGTGACCATTATTGGCATTCCCTTCGCATGGCAGCACGTAAAGCTGGCGGCTCTGGCCCTGTGCCCCATTGGCAAAACCATTGTGCCCGCCGCCGTCGCTGAGGCTGCCGAACAAGCCGCCGCAATGCGCGACTACCAAGGCAAACGCTGACCTGCATACGGAGAAAGCATATGGGAGACAGCAAAGTTTTGCGGCGGGCGGTATTTCTTGACCGTGACGGTACCCTGAACAAGGATACCGGCTATGTTCACCGCAAAGAAGACTGGCAATGGCTGCCCGGCGTGCCCGAGGCACTCAAACGCCTGCACGCCGTGGGCTATGTGCTTGTGGTGGTGAGCAATCAGTCAGGTATTGCGCGCGGCATGTATACCCATGAAGACCTGCAGCAGCTTGAACAATGGGTCAATGCAGAACTGGCCGCCAAAAACGCGCTTGTGGACGCATGGTACTATTGTTCGCATCTGCCCGAAATCACCGGCCCTTGCCAATGCCGCAAGCCCGAGCCGGGCCTTATACTGCAAGCCGCCCGCGACCTTGACCTTGACCTCGCCAACTCCTGGATGATCGGTGACCGCGTGCGCGACGTGCAGGCGGGCCTTGCGGCGGGCTGCCAGAGCATTCTGCTGCACCCCGAAGGGCACGAAAACACGGACGATGACGATGTTCCCGACGGCGTGGCCGTGGTGCCGCACCTGCCTGCGGCCACGGTGCGCATTCTGGCTCCACGCATGCGCCAGTTGCGCGCGGCGCGCATGCTGGAAAAAAAGATGGAATGACCCGCGTGGGAGAAGGGGAGTTTTTGTGGGGAGGGACACTCTCCCGCGTCGCTGCCCCCTAAAATTTTTATTTTGGTGCACCTGGGTGCAGGCAAATATAAAAAAAGCCCGGCGTAAACCGGGCATTTTTTAGAGCAAAATATGGGTCTGTGCAGGCCAAAGGGGCGGCCCGCCCGCGTATTACGTGTACTGAGGCTCGTTTTCTTTGACAATCTGAAATGATTTCATGGCCTTCACGGTTCCGGCTATGCCCTGATACTTGCACACGCCCGCCACGGTGCAGTCCAGCAAATCTTCCTGATCCGTATCAAGCACCAGCACATCACCGACCTGCATGCGCAGCAACTGGTTGCCCGTGATGGTGGTGCCGCCAAAGCGCACCTTGAGTTCAATGGGCGTTTCCAAAAGCCGCTCTTTAAGGCGCGCCACCCAGGCATGGTCCACCTCAAGCCTTTCTGTCTGAAAGCTGGCGTGCAGCTTGGAGCGGATGGGCTCAATGGTGGCGTAGGGCAGGCAAATAATCATGGACCCCAAGGCCGTATCAAGCTCAACCTCAAAGGTGATGACCACAACAACGTCGCTTGGCGGCACAATGGCGGCAAACTGCGGGTTAATCTCGCTGCGCACCAGCTCAAGCTTCACGTCGTGCACGGGTCGCCACGATTCTTCCATATTTTCCAGGGCGATTTTGACGATTTTGTCCACCACCGCCTGCTCGATACGGGTGAATTCGCGTCCTTCCACCTTGGGCTGCGAACCTGCGCCACCAAATACGCTTTCCACCAGAGCAAAAACCAGCCGCGAGTCCACCACCATAATGGCGTTGCCACGCAGGGGGTCCATCTTGAAAATGTTGATGGACGTGGGCACGGGCAGCGAACGCATGAATTCGCCAAACTTGGTCATATCAATGGATATGGGGTTCAGCTCAACGCGCTTGCGCACCGAGTTGGAAAGGGCGTTGGTACAAAGCCGGGCAAAGCGGTCATTGACGATCTCAAGCACGGGCATGCGCCCGCGTATGATACGGTCCTGATTGGCGAGGTCAAAGGCGACGATGCCGGAGTCATCTTCCGTGACTTCAACCTCGCTCTCAATTTCACCGCCAGAAAGCCCGCGCAGCAGGGCATCTACTTCATCTTGCGCCAAAACTTTGTTCATGCCAGCCTCAAAAATATCTGGTGAAGGTTCGGGTATTCTTCTTCGGCAAACGATGCAAGAAAAAGGCCATTTTGACAAGTACAGGGCAGGGCGTGTGGCCCAAAAGGCGGGGCATTACGCTTTTTCTTGCCAACCTGTGCCCCTTGAGGCAGGCTACAGCCGGAGCAACCCCCATGCTATTACAACTTTTTTTCACCGCCAGCACGCTCCCCCTTTCTGGGGAAAATACAGGCGTAACGTCCCTTGAGGTAGAGGCCGCGCCGGGGGAAAGCCTTTCGCGGGGCATCTGGCTTTCCGGGCTGGTGCCCCCCTTGCCGTTGTGCGGTGGGCTGGGCCGCTGCGGCCGCTGCCGGGTGCGCTTTGTAGCAGATGCTCCGGCCCCCCTGCCTGCCGAAGTGGATTTTTTTTCAACAACCGAGCTTTATGACGGGTGGCGTTTGGCTTGCCGCCGTCAAGTGCCTGACGCTGCAACGCTTGAGCTGGAGCTTCCAGCAGAAAATCTGGCGCTGCCATATGATCTGGAAAAAACGTCCACGGCTGATTTTATGGTGGACACGCGGCAGGCGACGGATAATAACACCTTGTCAGCCAGTTTCGCCGCAGAGGGCGCTTCCCTTGCTCTGGCGGTAGATTTGGGCACCACCTCCGTGTACTGGCGCGCTCTTTCTGTGCCTAAAGCGGGGGATGGCACGGCAGGTACAGCGGTTATTGTGGCCCAAGGCAGTTTTTTGAATCCCCAGGCCGGTGCCGGTGCCGATGTCATGTCCCGGCTGGCCGTGGCCCGGCAGCCGCAGGGCCGCAGGGTTTTGTCCCAGTTGGTGCGCCGCAGCCTGCGCCGTGTGGTGGATTCTCTTGAGCAGGCAGGAAGCGCGCGTGTCGCGGGCCTGTGCGTGGCCGCCAATACGGCCATGACGGACATTCTTTTGGACAGGCCCGTGGACGGCCTGTGCGCAGCGCCCTACAGGCGCGCACACCACGGGCACGAAAATGTGGACGTGGTCGGCCTGCCGCCGGTGTACATTCCGCCCTTGCCCGCGCCTTTTGTGGGGGGCGACGTAAGCGCGGGGCTGGCCGCCTTGCTGGCAGCCGATGTGCCCCGGCCCTTTGTGCTCGCCGACCTTGGCACCAATGGCGAGCTGGCACTGGTGGACACGGCGGGCAGGCTTTTGCTCTGCAGCGTGCCCCTGGGCCCGGCGCTTGAGGGCGTTGGCCCGCAGTGCGGGCAATTGGCCGGGCCGGGAGTGATTACGGACTTCAGTCTTGCGCCCACAGGCCTGACAGCGCATTTTTTTGCGCAGGACCAGAAAGATGGCAGGACAGAGCACGGCGGGCAATGCCCGTGCCCTTCCTGTCAGACAGTTTTTGCCCAATCCCTGAGGGATGGGCGTTGCGATCCAACATCTGAAGCGCACCGGGCGCGCGGCATCAGTGCCAGCGGGTATGTGTCCTTGCTGGCCGTGCTGCTGCGCACGGGCCTCATGCGCGAGGACGGCGGTTTTGAACCCGCCCCGGGCATGCCCCTGGCCCGCAGGCTGGCCGCAGGCCTTGAGGCTGGCAAAGGCAGTGGTGGCACACGCCTGCATTTGCCCCACGGCATGTGGCTGTGCGCTGCCGATGTGGAAGAACTGCTGAAGGTCAAAGCGGCCTTTGCCCTGGCGCTGGAGAGCCTGCTGGCGGCGGCGGGGCTGGCCCCTGCCCAGGTGGAAGCCCTGTGTCTGGCCGGAGCCCTGGGCGAACATGTGCGCGCTCATGACCTGCAAACCCTTGGTTTTCTGCCTTCGGCTCTGGCCCCCCGGTTGCGGGCCGTGGGCAACGCCTCTTTGCAGGGCGCGGCCCTGCTGGCCATAAACGTCCATATGCGTGAGAATCTGGCTGGCCTGTGCGCAACATCCCGGGTGCTGCCTCTTGTGGAAGAAGAAAATTTTCATCAGACCTATTTGCGCCATATGCGCTTTGGAGCATAAATGTCAGACCAGAACGATAAGAAATCCCGCCCCGACCGTTCGCGTTCGGACCGTTCACGTCCCGACCGTTCGCGTGACGACGGCAGCCCCCGCGGCAAAAAGTCGGATAAACCGGCACGTCCCGGCGGCCCCCGGCCCGGCGGTTCGCACACGGGCAAGCCCGGTCAGGATAAGGGCGGCGAAGGCCATTCCCGGCCCGACAGGCCCCGCTCGGATAAAGGCAGGCCCGGCAAGCCGGAGTCTGATAAGAGGCGGCCCGGCAGGCCCGGCAGGCCCGACAGGCCCGGCAGGCCCGACAGGCCCCGCCCGGATAAAGACAGGCCCGGCAAGCCGGAGTCTGATAAAAGACGGTCCGACAAGGACTGGTCTGACAACACATCTGACCAAAGCCGGGGCAAGGGGAGCGGCCCACGCCGTCCCTATTCCGATAAGCCGCGCCCCAATGCGCCGCATTCCGACAAGGCCGGAGGCTTTGGCAGCGGCCGAAGCGCTGGAAAGAACAATTCTGACCGGGCAACCAGGCAGGACAGAACCCGGGCGGCTCAGCCCCATGACATGCCCCGCGCCCCACGCCCGGCCACCTATACCAATGTATGGCGCGGGGCGGCACCGCTCTTTCCGCCCTTGACGGAAGAAGCGCGGCAAATTCTTGATCAACTGCCGCAAGTACTGGCGCGTGTGTGGCCTTTGAGTTCCGCCCACCGGCGTTCTCTGCCCGATGATGTGGCCCGGCTGTCGCGCCTGCTCACCACCGAGCGGGCGGCGCTTGACCGTCCCTATTGGGGCACCCCGGCCTTTATCAGCGCCTATCTGTACTACTTTTTGCCCTGGAATCTGGTACGGCTTACCCGCTTGCTGGCGGCCATGCCCCTGCCTGATCCACATCTGGCCGTGGCTCAGGGCGGCAAGGCTCTGCTGCTGGATGTGGGTTCAGGCCCGCTGACCTTGCCGCTGGCCCTGTGGCTGGCCCGGCCCCAATGGCGTCAGGCTCCCATACAGGTGCTGGCTCTGGACAACTCGTCTCAGCCTCTGGATTTGGGGCACACCCTGCTGAAAGAAGTGGCCGCGTTGACGTACCACCAGCCGTGGGCCGTGCAGACGGCGCGCGCGCCGCTGGAGCATGCCGCACGGCAGGCCGCGCCCCTCTTGGCCGGGGATTCCCGCCCCTGGCTTGTCAGTGCGGCCAACGTGCTCAACGAGCTGCGCTTTGGTAAACGCGGCGGGCGCGCAAGCTCGCTTGACGACTATGAAGATGATCTGGAGCCTGCGGGCCGGGCAGGCGCAATGGACGCGTACGGCGTACAAGACCACGCAACGGTTCACACTGATGCCGTGGACCCGGAAGAACGGCCCGACGACTGCCGCCAGGAAAAGCTTGTGCGTTTTATGGATACGCTTGCGCCCCTGTTTCGCACGCACGGTTCTGCCAAGGGGCGGGCAGGGCAGCCTGCGGGTCCCGCGCTGCTTTTTGTGGAGCCCGGCACGCGTCTTGGCGGCTCTACCATTATGGATTTGCGCCAACTGGCTGTGGATGGCGGGCTTACGGCCCTGGCCCCTTGCCCGCACCAGGCGGACTGTCCCTTGTTGGGCAGGCAGGGAGGGCGCACATGGTGCCACTTTACCTTTGGCAGTGAGGACGCCCCCCGTTGGCTTGAGGACCTTTCAGCCGAGGCCGGGCTTGCCAAGAGCGGCCTGAGCCTGGCACCCCTGCTGCTTTCTTCTGCCGCTGCGTCCGACGCTTTGTCAGGGCAAGGGCAGGGGCGCAAAGCCTCAGGCACAATGCAGGCCCGTGTGCTGACCGCCCCCTTTGCAGTGCCCGGCCTGGCAGGCCGGGGCCGCTATGCCTGCGCTGCCTGCGGCTTGCTGCTGCTGGAAAATGCCGAGGGCCTGGCTTCCGGCAGTCTGCTTGAAGTGCATGTGTCACCCGACGCGAGGCGTGACGCCAAAAGCGGAGCGCGTGTTGTGCGGCGGCCTGGCGGCGGTGCGCCTGACGAGGCTTCTTATGGCGGCGCGGCTTCGCGTCAGCAGCCTTTTCCCGCGCGAAATTCCCGCAGGCCGCAGTGGCCTGACAACAAGGGCAGAAAAAAATCGTAAAAATACTTTTTGCGACTCATAAGCCCCCGCAAGGCCTGTACGTACGCGCCTTGTGGGGGCTTTCACATAATATGTCAAACTCGTTAAAAATATTTACTAGTTACTAAAATAATGTAATTCAGCATGTTAGCTTGACGCTCTCCTTGATGGGGCTTTTATTTGCTCTGTTTACGTGTATAGTTGGCTTTGGTCCGCAGGGCCGTTTTTGCCATGTACAACTTCAAGCCAAGGTTACTGCTCCCATGCCTGAAATGCCAAAAAATCTTCCCCAGCCACAGTTGAAGGCCAATACCGAAGTCGTTTTGCAAAAGCGTTATCTGCGCAAAAATCTGGACGGCCAGGTTGTTGAAACCCCGCGTGACCTCTTTTGGCGCGTGGCCTCATCCATTGCCGTTGAAGAAGAAAAATACAAAGATTCCAGCCAGAAGAGCGCTCAACTGGCCCGCGATTTTTATGATGTCATGACCAGTTGGAAGTTCTTGCCCAACTCGCCAACGCTCATGAACGCGGGTACCGATCTGGGGCAGCTTTCTGCCTGCTTTGTGCTGCCCGTGGGCGACTCCATTGAAGAGATTTTTGACGCCGTCAAGTACGCGGCCATGATTCATAAATCTGGCGGCGGCACGGGCTTTTCTTTCTCTCGCCTGCGCCCCAAGGACAGCCGCGTGGGGTCCACCGGCGGGGTGGCATCCGGCCCTGTATCATTTTTACGCATCTTCAATACCGCCACAGAGCAGATCAAGCAGGGCGGTACGCGGCGCGGGGCCAATATGGGCATCCTGCGGGTGGATCACCCTGACATCCTTGAATTTATTCGCGCCAAAGAAAAAGAAGGCGAGTTTAACAACTTCAATCTTTCCGTTGGGTTGACAGAAGCCTTCATGCGCGCCGTTGAAGAAGACGCGCACTACGACCTCGTGACGCCCCACAACGGCGA
>JAQVZK010000060.1 GCA_028708195.1 Desulfovibrio sp. | reverse complement strand
CGCCGCATCCGTAAGCCTGAACCCTACAAGGGCAAGGGCATCAAGTACGTTACCGAGACTATCCGCCGCAAGGTTGGTAAGTCCGGCGGCAAGAAGTAGGGGGCGCGTCATGAAATACAGCAAGAATGAATCGCGGCAGCGCCGTAAGATTCGCATCCGCAAGAAGATCAGCGGCACCTTTGAGCGCCCGCGTCTGGTTATTTACAGGTCCAACCTGCATGTCTACGCCCAGATCGTTAACGATCTGGACGGTGCCACTCTCGCGGCCACCTCGACCCTTTCGCTCGCTAAGGGCGAAGCGGGGCTGCACTGCAATTTGAGCGGTGCTGAAAAGGTGGGCAAAGAGATCGCCCGTATGGCCAAGGAAAAGAATATCGACAAGGTGGTATTTGATCGCAACGGGTATCTTTATCACGGTCGCGTCAAAGCTGTAGCCGATGGCGCCCGCGAAGGCGGCCTGGAGTTCTAATATGCGTCAGGAAAATACCGAAACTCAGCAGAACGAGTTGGGCGAAATCGAAAAGATCGTTTCCCTCAACCGCGTGGCCAAGGTGGTCAAGGGTGGCCGTCGGTTCAGCTTCAGCGCCCTTGTGGTGGTGGGCGACGGCAAGGGCGGCGTGGGCTTTGGCCTGGGCAAGGCCCAGGAAGTGCCCGAAGCCCTGCGTAAGGCGACCGAGCGCGCTCGTAAGAACCGCGTTCAGGTTGCCCTTGTTGATGGCACCCTTCCTTATGAAATTCTGGGCCGCTTTGGCGCAGGACGTGTGATGCTCAAGCCGGCCTCTGAAGGTACTGGCATCATCGCTGGTGGTGCCGTGCGCGCCATTATGGAAGCTGCTGGCGTGCGCGACGTGCTTGCCAAGGCCATCGGCACCAACAATCCGCACAACGTGCTTCGCGCCACCATGCAGGGTCTTGTTGCCCTGCGCAGCGCCGACGATGTTTCGGCTCTGCGCGGCAAGAAGCTCGAAGCCCCGAGGAAGTAGTCATGGCAGAAATCAAGGTTAAACTCGTGCGTTCGCGTATCGGCTCCTCGCCCGCGCAGCGCAAGCTGCTGGACTCCCTTGGCCTCAAGCGCCGCGAGATGGTCAAGACGTTCAAGGACACCCCGGCTATCCGGGGCATCATCGCCAAAGTTACGCATATGGTGACCGTTATCGAATAACGGTCGGAGGACATATACCATGCAACTGCACAATCTCTTTCCCTTTCCGGAAGAGCGCAAAACCCGCCGCAGGGTGGGCCGTGGCTCTGGTTCCGGCCTGGGTTGCACGGCGGGCAAGGGCCATAAAGGTCAGAATGCCCGTGCCGGTGGCGGTGTAGCCCCCGGCTTCGAAGGCGGTCAGATGCCCCTGCAGCGTCGTCTGCCCAAGCACGGCTTCAAGAATGCTCCGTTCAAGGTTACCTACAACGTGATCAATCTTGACCGCCTGCTGGAAGCCTTTGAAGGCAAAGACAGCATCACGCTGGACGACATCTACGCTCGCGGCCTGGCCCGCATGGGCGCCCCCGTGAAGATTCTTTCGCGCGGCGAAGTCAAAAGCGCTCTCAAGGTCGAAGCTCACAAGTTCAGCCAGTCCGCTGCGGAAAAAATCCGTAACGCTGGTGGCGACGTGACCGAACTTGAAGCAGTTCCTTCGGTCTAACAGTTGACGTCAAACCGGCTGGTTTAACCACCAGCCGGTTTCTTCAGCCCCCGGCAACGTCGGGCGGACGGAGAGGGCGGGGGGTGCGGAGCTCGGGCTTCCACAACCGCTTTCAGGGCGGGCTTCTGTTAGTGCCAGGCAATGCCGCACTGTTTCTCCTTGTGGAGGACGGTGTGGTTGCGCACATACTGCGCCATAGGCGCATAAACGCAAAGAGTCTTACATGGCAGTAGGAACGGCAAATACACCGGCGGGTCAGCCTTCGCTTTTTAAAAGGCTTGGCTGGACCTTCCTGATTTTGTGCTGCTACCGCATCGGTGTGCATGTGCCCATTCCGGGTGTGGACGCCGCCGCTCTCGCATCTTTTTTTCAAAGTATGCAGGGGACGCTGTTCAGCCTTTTTGACATGTTTTCCGGGGGCGGCCTCTCCAACGTTTCTGTCTTTGCTCTTGGCGTCATGCCGTATATCTCGGGTAGCATCATTATGCAGCTGCTCCAAGTTATCAGCCCTGACGTGAAGCGCTTGGCCAAGGAAGAAGGGCAGGCCGGTCGTCGCAAGCTCACCCAGTACACCCGCTATCTTACCGTGCTTATCGCACTGGTGCAGGGATTGGGAATCGCGGTGGGTCTTGAGAACATGACAAGCCCAGCGGGAACGTCCATTGTGCTCAATCCCGGCTGGCAGTTCCGCATGGTCACCATGGCCACGTTTACTGCTGGTTCGGTACTGGTTATGTGGCTCGGTGAACAGATTACGGAACGCGGCATTGGTAACGGCATATCGCTGATCATTTTCTGCGGCATTGTGGTTGGTATTCCGCGTGGCATTATCCAGTCTGTGGCTCTTATCCAGGCTGGTGACATGAGCATCTTCATGGCTGCCGTCATCGTTGTTTTCATGGCTGTCGTGCTTGTGGCCATCGTTTTTGTTGAAAGGGCGCAGCGCCGCATACCCATAAGCTATGCCAAGCGCCAGGTGGGCCGCAAAATGTACGGTGGGCAAAACTCTCACCTGCCTTTGCGACTCAATACGGCGGGCGTTATTCCCCCCATTTTCGCGTCTTCCTTGCTGCTTTTTCCGGCCACCATTGGTCAGTTCTCCAGCAATGAATATGTGAAGCATGCGGCAGAACTCTTCTCGCCCAACGGCCTAGCCTACAACGTGCTTTATGTGGGCCTCATGTTCTTCTTCTGCTACTTCTACACTGCCATTATTTTTGACCCCAAGGATATGGCTGAGAACCTCAAGAAGAACGGCGGGTTTATTCCCGGAATACGCCCTGGCGACAAGACGCAAGAGTACATTGATACTGTGCTCACGCGCCTTACCCTTTCGGGAGCCACCTATATTTCATTGGTCTGCCTTCTGCCCATGCTGCTTGTCAGTAACTTCAACGTGCCGTTCTTCTTTGGCGGTACGAGTTTGCTGATTCTCGTGGGTGTTGCGATGGACTTTATGAATCAGGTGGAATCCCACATGATTTCGAGTCAGTACCAGGGGCTTATGGCCAAGGCTCGTAAAAGCGGCCGGCTGTAGACCGACAGGTGATTTGGTTATGAAGAAATATCAGGGCGCGTATATCAAGAATGATCGAGAGATAGGCTGCCTGCGTGAAGCCAACCGCATGGTTGCCAATGTTCTTGATGCCGTGGGCGACATGGTGGCACCAGACCTTCCCACCATGCGCCTTGAAGAGTTGGCGCGCGATATGTGTGCCGATTACAAGGTCAAACCAGCCTTTATGGGCTATTGCGGCTATCCATTTGCCCTGTGCTGCTCGGTTAACGAACAGGTAGTGCACGGTTTTCCTTCCCAGCGGCTGCTTCAGGAAGGGGATATCGTCAGTGTGGATATGGGCGTAGTCTTTGAAGGCTTTGTAGGGGACGCCGCACGCACCTTCCCGGTGGGAGATGTGAGCGACGAATCCCGCAGGCTCATGCGGGTTACCGAAGAAAGCCTCTATGTCGGCATCGAGCAGGCACGGGCAGGCAATGATGTGTATAACATCGGCGCCGCTGTGCAGGATTACGTAGAAGCTGCCGGATTCAGCGTGGTTCGGCGTTTTGTGGGGCACGGCGTTGGCGCCAAGATGCATGAAAAGCCTGAAGTGCCAAACTTTCGGCCTGGCATGCGCGGCCTGACCCTGCAAAACGGTATGGTCATCGCTATTGAACCTATGGTTACCATAGGAACCTACGAAGTCGACATTCTTGACGACCAGTGGACGGCGGTGACAAGGGACGGCCAATGGGCCGCGCATTTTGAACACAGTGTGGCCATTACACCGGCCGGGCCACAAATTCTCAGTATCTCGGACCGTGGACTCAACCGGCACACCATTGAAGGTTGACAGAACATATAAAGCCAGATAAACATTTCCGTTCGCGTCCTTGATTATGGGGACGTCGGTCAGCCGCTTGTGCGGTTTGTGCCGGTTGCCGGAGACGTTATTTGTCAATGCTAAGGCTCTTATTGGAGAAATGGAATGAAAGTAAGACCTTCCGTCAAGAAAATATGCCCCAAGTGTAAGGTTATCCGGCGCAAGGGAGTGCTTCGAGTTATCTGCGAAAACCCCCGGCACAAACAGCGCCAGGGCTAGGGCAGGAGACGTATTGTGGCTAGAATAGCAGGTGTTGATTTGCCGCGAGGCAAAAGGGTGGACATTGCGCTCACCTATATTTATGGCATTGGCCGTACCACGGCCATGAAAATTCTGGATACCACCGGAGTCAACTGGGAGCGTGGTATCGATGACCTCTCCGCTGACGAAGTGAACGAGATCCGTAAGGAACTCGAACAGCACTACAAGGTGGAAGGCGACCTCCGTCGCGAAATATCCGGTAACATCAAAAGACTTATGGACATTGGCTGCTATCGTGGCCTTCGTCACCGTCGCGGCCTGCCCGTGCACGGCCAGCGCACACACACCAACGCGCGTACCCGTAAGGGACCCCGTCGTGGTGCCGTGGGCAAAAAGAAGTAGGCGTGCGGGCTGCGCTTGTCGCAGTTTGTAAAGCGGACGCAGCACTCGTGCTGCCGTGAGGACGAACGGATTTTCCGCCGCGCGCGGAGCATAAATCTGACAAGCTCCATCCAGAGGGATAGATATGGCCAGACCCAAGAAAGCGGTCAAGAAAAAGGAAAAGAAAAACGTGCCGGTGGGCATCGCCCACATTCAGGCTTCGTTTAATAATACCATTATTACTTTTACGGATACCCGCGGAAACGCCGTTTCCTGGGCCTCTTCGGGCCAAAGCGGCTTTAAGGGCTCCCGTAAGTCCACGCCTTTCGCAGCTCAGGTGGCTGCCGAAACGGCCGCCCGCAAGGCGCAGGACAACGGCATGCGTACAGTTGGCATCTATGTGAAAGGCCCCGGCTCCGGCCGTGAAGCAGCCATGCGCGCCATCTCGGCCGCTGGTCTCAAGGTCGCCTTCATTCGTGATGTCACGCCCATTCCGCACAATGGCTGCCGGCCGCCCAAGCGCCGCCGCGTCTAGTCGGTACTGCCTGTAACGTAAGAGGATTTATAAATGGCCAAATATACTGAAGCAAAGTGCCGCATGTGTCGCCGCGAAGGCTGCAAGCTCTTTCTGAAGGGCGACCGCTGCTTCACCGACAAATGCGCATATGATCGCCGCCCCTACGCTCCCGGCCAGCATGGCCGTGCCCGCAAGAAGGTGAGCGAATACGCCGTGCAGCTGCGTGAAAAGCAGAAGACGCGTCGTATTTACGGTATCCTGGAGCGTCAGTTCCACGGGTACTTTGTCAAAGCCGATATGCAGAGGGGTGTTACCGGTACCAACCTGCTGGTGATTCTTGAACGCCGTCTGGACAACGTGGTTTTTCGCCTTGGCTTCGCCAATTCGCGTAACCAGGCTCGTCAGCTCGTGCGTCACGGCGTGTTCACCCTCAATGGCCGCAAGGTAGACATTCCTTCCTTGCAGGTGCGTGTGGGCGACAGCATTGAGGTGCCCGAAAAGAATCGTAAGATACCCGTGCTTGCTGAAGCTCAGGAAGTCATTGCCCGCCGTGGCTGCCCTGCTTGGCTTGAAGCCGATGGTGCTGCCTTCAAGGGCACTGTAAAGGCCATGCCGCAGCGTGACGACATCCAGTTCCCCGTCAACGAGCAGCTCATCGTCGAACTTTACTCGAAATAACCGGGGGTTCGCATGCTTATTAAACAGGGCGAACGCCTTATCAATGCGCGCAACTGGTCAGAGCTTGTCAAGCCCGATCAGATTATGCGCGAAGAAGAGACCGCCAGCGGTACGCACGGCAAGTTTGTCTGCGAGCCATTGGAACGGGGCTACGGCACCACCATCGGTAATGCCATGCGGCGCGTCCTTCTGGCCTCCCTTCAGGGGGCGGCCTTTGTGTCGGTAAAAATCATCGGTGTCCAGCACGAGTTCACCAGCATTCATGGCGTTCAGGAAGATATCACTGATGTCATCCTGAACCTCAAGCAGGTGCGTCTGCGCATGGACACTGAAGAGCCCCAGCGCCTGACCCTCCGGGTCGAGCGCAAGGGCGCGGTGACGGCTGCCGACATTACGGCCAACCAGCACGTTGAAGTACTCAACCCTGATTTGCACATTGCGACCCTCACCGAGGACGTAGTGCTGGAGATGGAGTTGGAGGCCCGCATGGGCAAGGGCTACGAGCCCGCGGACATGCACGAAGGCCTGAACGAAGAAATCGGACTCATCAAGCTGGATTCCAGCTTCTCCCCTGTTCGCAAGGTTGCGTACACGGTGGAGCAGGCCCGCGTTGGCCAGATGACCAACTATGACCGTCTTCTGTTGGAAGTGTGGACTGATGGCTCCCTTACGCCTGAAGATGCTATTGCTTACAGCGCCAAGATCATAAAAGATCAGATATCCGTCTTCATCAACTTTGATGAACGTGTATCCGGCGACATGCGCAATGGCAGTGGCGAAAGCGGCGAAATCAATGAGCACCTCTTCAAAAGCATCGACGATCTTGAGCTTTCTGTTCGTGCCACCAACTGCCTGCGTAGCGCCAATATTGCGCTTGTGGGTGAACTGGTGCAGCGTACCGAAGCTGAAATGCTCAAGACCAAGAATTTCGGCCGCAAATCGCTGGACGAAATCAAGAGCATGCTTTTGAGTATGGGACTCGACTTCGGCATCAAGGTCGACTCTTTCGACAAGAAATATCAGGAATGGAAAAGGAAGCAGCAAAATGAGGCATAGCAATTCCGGCAGGAAATTTTCGCGGACTCCTGCACACCGTAAGGCGTTGTTGCACAATCTCGCCAAGGCGCTGCTGATCCACGGCAAAATCTGCACCACGGAAATCAAGGCCAAGGAGCTTCGCCGCGTTGTGGAGCCCCTCATTACCCTTGCAAAACGCAATGACCTGCACGCCCGCCGTCAGGCCTACCGTGTGCTCAATGATCATGCCCTGGTCAAGCGTCTGTTTGATGAAATCGGCCCTGTCTTCGCTGGCGTGCCCGGCGGTTACACCCGTATTCTCAAAATGGCCATGCCCCGCAAAGGCGACAACGCCCCTATGGCTATTATTGAACTGACCCACAGCAGCGACGCCGCTGTGGCTGACGCTCCTCAAAAGGCTGCCAAGGCCGTTCCTGTCAAGGAAGCCAAGGCCGCCGCAGATGAATCTGCCGCCAAGCCCAAGCGCGCTCGCAAACCGAAGGCTGAAGAAGCCACGGCTGCACCCGCCAAGGAAGAAGGCGAAGCCAACTAGGCAAGCTTTTTCTGGGGTTATGCTTATATTCAAAGGGGGCGTTTTTCGCCCCCTTTGCTTTTGGGCATGCCAAAGATCATGATAGCTTACAGTACGTTGTAGGGTAGAGGCTCAGAGTGTCTCAGTTTAAAATGCTTTGTGGGGAAGGGACCCTTCTGAAAAAGAGCCTCCTCCCCCTCCCTCTAAAACTTTTATTCTGCTTCCGCGTGTTACAAAAAGTCTCCTGCCTAAACGCTTGGCTCCAGCGGCAGTCCATTCAGGCATGCCGTTGCCACAAGGGTATTTGCTTAAGCTGTATCCGTTGTATGCACGGGACTGGTAACGCTTATGCGTGGTATACTGCCGCAGTCTGTCTTGTTTTGACCTTTGCTCCCTATGAGCGCATACTTTGAAGAGTTTTTAATCCACCACAATGCTTGACGAGGAGACGCGCATGAAGCTTTTAGAAAAAGCCCGCGCCGCAGGCTGAGCCGCAAAGCTTGCTCCAGGGGCCCTGGAGCGTCTTTTGCGCGGTCTGCCCTCTGATACCCGGCCAGACCTTGAAGGCCGTGTGCTGGCTGGCCGCGCCCGTAATGAAGATGCCGTGGTCGTCACTGTGCCGCCTGGGCGCGCTCTTGTGCAGACAGTGGATATTCTTGCGCCCATAGTCAACGACGCCTTCAGCTTTGGCCGCATTGCCGCCGCCAATGCCCTTTCTGACGTCTATGCTATGGGTGGGGAACCGTGGAGCGCCATGAACGTGGCTTTTTTCCCACAGGCTTTGGCCGACGACGACCCGCAAGGCATTCTTGCAGCCATATTGCGTGGCGGGCTTGATGCCATGAATGAGGCGGGTGCTGTGCTGGCTGGCGGCCACACCGTGCAGGACGACGAACTCAAGTACGGACTTGCCGTCACGGGCATCATTGATCCCACCCACATGGCGCGCAATGATGGCCTTGTACCAGGGCAGCGACTCCTGCTGACCAAGCCTTTGGGGACCGGGGTTCTGGCAACGGCGGTCAAAGCCCATTGGGACGGAGCCGAAGAAAGCGAGGCTGAAATTACCCGCTGGTGCTCCCGCCTGAACAGTGTGGGGGGTGAAGCCATCAGAACTTTTAAAATTTCGGCAGCCACCGATATCACTGGCTTTGGCCTCGGCGGCCACGCGCTGGAAATGGCTCAGGCTTCAGGCGTTTGCGTGGTTCTGCATGCAAAGGATTTGCCGTTTATGCCCCTGGCACTGGAGTATGCGCGTGACGGCCTTATCCCCGCTGGCAGTCATTTGAACCGCAAGCACTGCGCTTGCGCGACCCTGGTGGAAGAAGGTGTTGACGAAGCCGTGGAAAGCCTGGCTTTTGACGCCCAGACTTCAGGTGGACTGCTCTTGGCTGTCTACCCCCATCAGGTAGAAGACGTGCGCCAACTGTTGCTGGCTGGCGGCGACCTGGCCTGTCTGATTGGTGAGGTCACTGAAGCCCGCACAGACGGCAAGGCGCTTATTTTGCGCTAGCAACCAGTTGCCAGCCGGAGTGGTGCGAACTGACCGAAGCCGTCGGTGCGTAAAATTATCTGCGGAGGGTAGGGGCCTTTTTACCAAAAAGCATCCTCTGCAACGTCCATACCTCCAAACAGTTTTTTCAGTACGTTACAGCGCTGAGCTGTAACAGGAGCGGTGTTTTCTGGGGCAGCGCTTTGGGGTAAACCATTGCCTCAAGAGGAGTCCGCTTTCGCGGTATAATCACTATTTTTTGGGTTTGCTGGTTGCCATTGGCATTTGAGATGTTAGTTAAGGAGAGGTGCGGTTTTTTTACCTGTTCTGTTTTCGCCATCGCGCAGTGAGCATGTGGGGCTGACCATGTACTGGCTTGCGGGCCGAGCGCAAGTGTGCTATGGAAACACGCTTTGCGAGAGTGGCGGAATTGGTAGACGCACTGGACTTAGAATCCAGCACCATAGGTATGGGGGTTCAACTCCCCCCTCTCGCACCATCACGTCCACCAGAAAAGGAGTCCCTCGTGGAATATAGCGCTGAAGACATTTCGCCGGTCAGAAAAAAGGTCGTCATCACCACGGAACCTCAGGAAGTCGAAGCCGCCATTATGGGCGCTGTGGCCCTGTACAAGTCGTCCGTGCAGGTTGACGGTTTCCGCAAGGGCAAGGTGCCGGCCTCGGTCATCGAGCAGCGCTTCCGCGACAAAATTTATGATGAAGCCCGTCAGGACCTCATCAATGTGCACATCAACGACGTGATGCAGAAGCTCAACGTCACGCCGCTTTCCGGCCTTGATGTGGACACCCCGGACGCCTTTGAGCGTGGCAAGGGCTTTGCCTATACCATTCAGTTTGAAGTGCTGCCCACTTTTGACCTGCCCCCCTATGAAGGCATGGACGTGGAGCAGGAAAAGGTCGTGGTGGACCACAAAGAAGTGCAGGACGTGATCGACCGCATCCTGCGTGACCGCGCCCAGCTTGTGCCTGTGGACGGCTCAGGCCCTGCCGTGGACGGCCAGATAGCCACCGTTGACTTTGCTGCCTATGAAAACGGCGAGCCCATTGAAGGCGTCAAGGCTGAAAGCTTTGACCTGGCCCTTGGTGAGCGTCAGGCCCTTGAAGACTTTGAAGCCCTGGTCAAGACCGTGAAATACGGTGAAGAAGGCGAAGGCGAAATCCGCTTTCCCGAGGACTTTCTTGCCAAGGACCTGGCAGGCAAAACCGTGACCATGAAGGTCAAGGTACACGCCATCAAAGAACGCAAGCT
>JAQVZK010000059.1 GCA_028708195.1 Desulfovibrio sp. | reverse complement strand
TAATAATTACTATTTTCTATAAAAAGGACTTTACTTTGGGCACAACTTCTTTCAGAATATGAGCTGGTATTCGGGGCTACATGTGCGAATGCACCGTGAGATGGCCCCCCGACCGGCAACACCGGCGGCAATCCCTATCGAGGCCCATGCTGGCCTAAACGTATGTGAGGAAACCATGCCCAAGCATCTGGAAGTTTATAAATGCACTCATTGCGGCAACATCGTTGAAGTTCTGCATGGCGGCGGAGCCGAGCTCGTTTGCTGTGGCGAGCCCATGAAGCATATGGTTGAAGGCGCTACTGACGGAGCCATGGAAAAGCATGTGCCCGTGATTGAAAAGGTTGACGGCGGCTACCTTGTAAAAGTGGGCAGCGTGCCGCATCCTATGGAAGAAAAGCACTGGATCGAATGGATTGAACTTTTGGCCGACGACAAAAGCTACACCAAGTTCCTCAAGCCCGGCGAAGCACCCGAGGCCTTTTTTGCCATTGACGCCGCCAAGGTGACCGCACGCGAATTCTGCAATTTGCACGGTCACTGGAAGGCTGAAAACTAGATCTCATCAAGCACGTACGACAAAAGCGCAAACACGCGCACCATTTTCAAGGAGGATTCCCATGCAGAAGTATGTATGCAGTGTCTGTGGTTACGAATATGATCCCGCCGAACATGACAATGTGCCTTTTGACCAGTTGCCCGATGACTGGTGCTGCCCTGTTTGCGGGGTGAGCAAAGACCAGTTCAGCCCGGCCTAATTCCGGTCTTTACCTGCACTTTTCCCCGTTTTGCTGCAGCTTGTGGCAAAGCGGGGCTTTTTGTAAATGGAAGCCCCAACACCCCGGAGGATGAAATGCAACCTGTTGAAATAAAAAAAGATATATTCTGGATAGGCTACGTGGATTACGACCACCGGGACTTCCACGGGTACTCCCGCTCCCCTGATGGCTCCACGTACAATGCCTATCTCATCAAGGACGAAAAAAACGTTCTGATGGACACGGTGGCCGCTGGCTGCGAAGGCACCCTGCTGTGCCGTATGGCCAAGGTGCTGGACCCCGAAAAAATTGACTATATCGTCTGCAACCATTTGGAGCTCGACCACTCTGGTGCCCTTGATACCATTGTGGAACGCTGCAAACCCGAGAAAATTTTTGTCTCCCACGCGGGCCTCAAGTCTATGGCAGGCTATTTTGCTGGCAAAGATTGGCCCGTGCACGCTGTAAAAAGTGGCGATACGGTCAGCATCGGCAAGCGCACCATTGTTTTTCAAGAAACGCGCATGCTGCACTGGCCTGACAGCATGGTTTCATACATTCCCGAAGAAAGACTGCTGATCAGCAACGATATCTTCGGCCAGAATATCGCCAACTCCGCACGCTTTGTGGACGACTTTGATGACAACGGCGAGTACCTGCGCCGCGTCAAGGAATATTACTACAATATCGTGCTGCCCTACTCCCCGATGGTGCTCAAAACCCTGCCCGTCGTGGAACAGCTTGACATAGACATGATCGCCCCCGACCACGGCCTCATCCACCGTGGCGAAAAGGCCGTGCGCAGCGTCATTGACCTGTACCGCACAATGGCCGAGCAAAAACCCCAGCAGCGCGCGCTCATCTTCTACGACACCATGTGGCAGTCCACAGAATCTATGGCCTACGCCGCCTGCAGCGGTCTGGAAGAAAACGGCGTGCCCACGCGCATCATGTCTGTCAAAAGCAACCACCACAGCGCCATCATGACCGAACTGGCCGACTGCGGCGCGGTGCTGGCGGGCTCGCCCACCCACAACAACACCATTCTCCCCCTGGTGGCCGCACAGCTGACCTACATGAAAGGCCTGAAGCCCCTGAACCGTGTGGGCGGCGCTTTCGGCTCCTACGGCTGGTCCGGCGAGGCCCCCAAACAACTGCAGGAACACCTTGCAGGCATGCATATGGAAATGCCTGCGGAACCTGTGAAGTGCAACTGGCGGCCCGACCGCGACGTGCTCAAAGCCTGCCACGAACTGGGCAAGACCATAGCCGAAACGCTCAAAAAGAAATGTCAGGAAGGCTAGAACCGTTTAAAAGGCTTTGTGGGGGAGGGCCGCCTCCCCCCAAAACTTTTACTCTTTTCAGCATGGTTCAGGGGGCCGCCCAACCAAAAGCGAAAGGCAACTACGGCATATTTTCAATGCCGTAGACCTGCCGGCCAGAGATATAACAAGTAAAGGCAGTGTGAGCTGAACCCACACTGCCTTTACTCTTACCCCGGTCCAAAAAGGCCGAAACAAATTACTGGCTTATGGATGGCACTTGGACTTTGCGCAACCGGTAAGGTCCTTCTTGAGCTCGGGCTTTTCGGCCACAACCTTGCTGTGACATTCCAAACAGTTGGTGTGCTTGAGGCCAGTCTTGGTGTGAATCACGTAGAACAGGCTCTTTTCACCCTTCTTGGCAGTCAGGTCGTCGTGGCAGCCAGAATTGCTACATTTGGCAAAGCTTTCCTTGCCGTCCACCAAGTGGTGACAGGTCACACACTCCACCTTTTGGTGAGGAGCGTGGGGAAACATAACGGTTTTCTGGGACCCCTTGATTTCCACCGGTTTGTCTGGCGCTGCGGGGGCAGCCCAAACGCTCACGGCAAAAGCCAGAGCCAGTATACAGGTGAGAGAAAAGATTTTTTTCACTGCAGTCCTCCAAGGTAAAAAACAACACATGAGAATTGCAATAACCTTACGACCAGTAAGGAAACGTGTCAATGGAGCCTATGCAATACATTTTCAAGTTATTCAGACACTCATAGCTGTCTTTTGCGTGCATACCCTCTTGGTGTAAGCATATACGACCCAAGCGATCTGCTTTCACTGTTGCCAATAATGAGCAGAGAGAGCATGTCCACCTGTGTTGCATCAAAGCAGTCCAGCCTGTGTACGCTCACGCTCTGTTCCGGGCGGTAGGCCTGACGCACCAGTCCAACGGGGCACTGGGGCTCGCGAAAACGTCGGGCCAGAGCAAGGGCCGTATCCAGATGGCCAGGGCGTCCTTTGGAACGCGGATTATATATGGCACAGACAAAGTCTGCCTCAAGGGCCGCCGTAAGCCTTTTGACAATGGTCTCCCAGGGGGTGAGCAAATCGCTCATGCTGATGCAGGCAAAATCGTGCGTCAGGGGCGCGCCAAGCAGGGCTGCCGCGGCGCACACGGCGGGCACACCCGGCACCACGCCAAAGGGAACTACGCCAACAAGCCCGCGAGATTCCAGAATCTCAAGGGCAAGGCCAGCCAGGGCGTACACGCCCGGGTCGCCAGAGCAGACAAGCGCCGTGGCCTGCCCGGCAAGCGCGGCGTCTACAGCGGCTTCGCAGCGCTCGATCTCGTGGCGCATGCCCGTGCTGATGCGCTGCCTGCCCTCAAGCAGCTCTGGCGGAACCATATCTATATACAGATGATAGCCCGCCACGCACGCGGCCTGTTGCAGAACAGCGCGGGCCTGCGGCGTAAGGCAGTCGGGGTGGCCGGGGCCGAGGCCCACCACATGCAGGCTGGCTGCTTGCGTCATGATTTACCCTTCTTCACCACGGTCGGCATTGGCCTGCACATCAGAATGGTCTTCTTCAAAGGCCAGGGCCACCGCAATGGTCAGTTGTGACTGGAAAATTTCCTTGGGCAGCAACAGCCGGGACATACCTGCGCCGTCTTCTCCACGCGCTGCCAGCAGGGCCGCAGCCTCGCATACGCTGAACGGCGGCTGACCAAAACGCCGCCCCGCCGCCTCCGAGGGATTGGGCACAGGGCAAAGGGCCAGCCGGGCAGAATCAAAACCCTGCAGGGGCACGTCAAGACGAAAGGCAAGCTCCCGTAATGCCCGCTCCTGAAGTTTTTCTGTCACCGTGCTCAGAGCTGCAATGGCCTGCGGTTCCAGCCCGTGGATTGCAAAAAAATCATGTAACGCCGCCAGCGCCATGCCCGGCGGCAGATCCTTGCGGCAGCCAAGCCCCACATAAAGACGCGGCACAGCAACACGCAAAAGCCCCTCAGCAAGAGGCAGCCGCCGCCAGTGTGCGGCAAGCAAAGGCGGAGCGTGCGCCTCACGTTTGCCAGCCAGCAACAAATGCGGCGGCACGGTGGCTTCAGCCGCGCAGGGCACAGGCTTGAGAAAAGCATGCCCCGGCATTGCCCCGCAGGGGTCCCAAACCGCCAGCCCTTCGCCTTCAAGCAAGGCCGCCTGAGCGCGCGGCAGGCGCTGCCAGTCCACAATGCGCAGGCCAGCCTCACGCAAAAAAAGATCCAGTGCCAGGGGGTGCCCGCCTGTACACGGAATTTCAGCGCGCCCTGCAGCGCCTGTTGCATCGCCCTCTTCGCCTTCAGTCAGGGCGGCATCATTTTCAGCCATAACATCTGAGGCCGTGGTGATCACGGGCGTTGCCCGAAGCAGTTGCGCCACGTGCCGCGTCAGCTCGTTGCCACCGCCCCAGTGGCCGGAAAGAAGGCTGATCACGTGCTTGCCCGCCGTGTCCAGCACCAGCACGGGCGGGTCCATGCTCTTGTGGGTCAGCAAGGGTGCCAGAGCGCGCACCGCAATGCCCGCAGCGCCGATGAAAACATGCGCCCCGTACTGTCCATAGGCTGTGGAGAGAAATTCCCCCAACCGGTGGAAGGGTTGCGCGTCAGAGGGACAAATGCGCTCAGGCATGCATATGCGGCAGTCGGCCAGGCGGACTCCCCTGGGGCTTGTCCAGGGTTTTCCGGCTACAAGCGACTTGAGCCGCCGGGCCAGAGGCAGGGCGGAGGCGCTCAAGGCATAGCAGGCAAGAGAGTTTTTTTCAAAAACAGGATGCACATGGCCTCCGGCGGTCTGCCGCCGCACGTGGCTTGAGAGTGCGGCGCAACAAACAAGGGCAGTACCATGCCAAGAAATCGCGGCCTCGAAAAACCCGGCTTCGGGGCAGGCGGCTCCCTGTACCACGGCGCAATAAAGGTAAAAGTTTTAAGGGGGGGGGCGTGGGGGAGGGACCCTTTTTCAAAAGGGTCCCTCCCCCACGAAGCACTCCAAACCTAATCGGCTTTAAAAACTACCCCGCTCTAAAAAACAACCTTGCGGGCGGCGTCAAGTGCGCGGCTGAAGTCATCGTGGGAGTGCACAAAGGACACCATGCCGGTTTCATAGCCCGAGGGCGCAAGGTAGATACCTTGAGCGCGCATTTGCTTATAAAAACTGGTAAAGAGCTTTTGATCGCATTTTTGCGCACTGGCAAAATCCGTCACTTCGTGTTCGCTGAAGTAGGGGCAGAACATGGACGCCAGGGTTGGCATCTGCAGGGGCACGCCCTTGGCAATGATAATATCGCGCAGGCTGAGGGCGAAAGCGCGGGTGCGGTCTTCAAGCGCGGCGTAGTCTGATTTTTTGAGAATGCCGAGCGTGGCCAGCCCTGCGGCCATAGCCAGCGGGTTGCCCGAAAGCGTGCCCGCCTGATACACGCCGCCTCTGGGCGCGATCAGTTCCATATAGCGGCGCTTGCCGCCAAAGGCCCCAACGGGCAGGCCGCCACCGATGATTTTGCCAAAGGTGGTGAGGTCGGGATCAATCTTGAAGCGCGCCTGAGCGCCACCAAAGGCCGCGCGAAAGCCGGTGATGACCTCGTCAAAAATAAGCAGGCTCTGGTACTGGTCACATATGGCGCGCAGGCCTTCAAGAAAACCGGGCTTGGGCAGCACAAGGCCCATATTGGCGGCCACAGGCTCCACGATGATGGCGGCAATGCTTTCGCCGTGGCGGGCAAAGCATTCCTTGACCGCTTCAAGGTCGTTGTAGGGGGCCAGCAGCGTGTCGGCCACCACGGCGTTGGGCACGCCGGGGGTGCCGGGAATGGAAAAGGTGGCAAGCCCGGAACCCGCGGCAGCGAGAAAGGGGTCGGCGTGGCCGTGGTAGCAGCCCACGAACTTGAGCACCTTGTCGCGTTTGGTGGCCGCACGGGCCAGACGCAGGGCACTCATGGTGGCCTCGGTACCGGAGTTGACCATGCGCACCATTTCAAGGCTGGGCATGGCGGCCACCACGGCTTCAGCCAGCTTTACCTCGTCAGGGCAGGGAGCGCCATAGCTGGTTCCACGGTGGGCGGCATCGCACACGGCGCGGGTGACGGAGGGTTCGTCATGGCCAAGAATCATCGGCCCCCAGGAGAGCACAAAATCGATGTACTGGCGTCCGTCCACATCGGTGAGGTGGCAGCCGTGGGCCTCGGCAATAAAGAGCGGCTGGCTGTCCACATTGTGGCAGGCCCGAACGGGACTGTTGACGCCGCCGGGAATGACCGCCTGGGCCTTTTCAAAAAGCTGGCGCGAAATCGTGTCCATTCTGGTCTCCTTTAGATAGCGTGGTCACAGAGCGTATTTCGCTCTCTGGTCGGTATGGCGCGGCTGCCTTGAGGGAATAATTTCAGGTAATCAACCGAAAATGCGGCATAAACCTGAGGCAGCCAAAGGGCGAAAGCCGCCCGGGGCGGCATTATCTACGCAAAATAGGTCATAGAAATTTTTTTCAGTTCTTTAAGGCTATGCAGGATGGCGTGCTCCTTGAGGTCGGTGACGCGCATGATGTCGTCAACCACACTCAGACACTCGGCCTCGCTGCGCCCATGAACCATTGTATAAAGCTCATAGGGCCAGTCGGCGGCGGAGCTTGGGCGATAGTAGGCGTGCGAAATATGGTCATGCTCGGCTACTTTGCGGCCGCACTGCTCCACCTGTTCGGGTTTTACCTTCCAGGCCACCATAGCGTTATGTGTCCAGCCTGTTTTCTGGTGCTTGATGCTCGCCCCAAAACGGCGGATGGCTCCAGATTCTTTGAGGCGGCCAAGCAGTTCAAGCACTTGTGCTTCGCTTGTTCCCGCCTGTTCTGCCACATCGGCGTAGGGGGTGAGGCTGTCGGGCAGATTGTCCTGCACAATGCGCAGAACTGCTTGTTCTTCTGGGCTGAATTGATGGCTCATGTGTTCTCCGGATAAACAAAGAAGAAGCCGCGCTGCTGATGGCGCGGCAGCCGGGTGAGTCCACGGGCTCGCTGGCCCGGCCCGGAACAAGGCCGGGCCGGACAAAATACAAAACTAGCGCGTGAACGAACGGGCAAAAAGATTCTGAATGGCCACGCGGCCATTGTCTTCAAGAAAACGCGTGCCAGTGGCTGCAAAATGCGCGCACTCAATGGCGGGATTTTCCACCTGTGCCCACTTGTCTTTCTGCCAGGCATACCAGCCGTTACGAGGCTGATCAAAAACCAGCAGGGGCTTGTTGCATATCTTGGCAAATTCTGCGCCCCATCCTGTGCCACCCTTGACCGTTCCATCGGGCTGAATGGCACCCACCACAATGGTCTGCTCGCCACTGCTGACCTGCCAGCAAATGGACTGCAACACCTTGCGGAACAGGGGAGCCCGCGTGTACTCGCGGTTCATGAGGCGCGAAACATAGGTAAGGCTCACATCCTTCAGAGCCAGTTCCTCTGAAGTCAGAACACGCACGCCGCGCGTACGCTCGATCTGATGGCCTTCAAAACCGTAGTTCACTTCTTCCATGCCCCAGCTTTCAGCCAGAGCACCGAAAAACTGTTCCGTTCCGGCGGCTCCGCCGCTGTATAGCACACATTGTTTGGGGTTGAGCATGCTGCCTCCCTAAGGATTGTTGCGCCGGGCAAAATTACGGATGGTGGTCTGAGTATCCGGCGGAAGCGTCATGTCGCATCATGGCAAAAATTACAGCGCTCGGCAAGGCGGGCCGACAAAGAAATGGCCGTCATATCTGCAGTTCATCCGACATATCCGCACGTGGGGTACATGCCTGCAAATCACCCGGCATATAGCCAATCCGCCGCGCAGGCCCAGGGCAAGCAGCACGCGCGCCAGCAGCCGAAATATCTGGCTAAGGGGGAAAAGCCAACATCAAGTGAAAGGCAGCACGCAGTGAAGGGCTACAGCGAGAAAAAACGCCCCGCGATGACGGGCCTCATCAGTATAGACAGCCCGCAATGTGGGGCCTCAGTGGGCAGAAGCGCAGGTAGCCTTTGCCGCCTGCCTTGCTGAGAGCGGGCTCGTCAAACCCGTGAAGGGGAATACCATTCAGGGAGTGCCCGGGCCCGCCGCAATTAGGTGACCCCAAAAGCCATACCGCGCACAACGCCTGCACCAGTTGTGCAGTGCCTGTGCAGTAAAGACCGCAACGCAACAAAAAACGCCCCGGTTACCTAGGGCGTTAAGGTCCGTTGCCTAGTCCTAGTAGCGGGGTTGGCGAGGAGCCCTGGGTTTGGCTTCGTTGACACGCAAAGTACGGCCACCAAAGCTGAAGTTGTCAAGAGCTTCAATGGCGGAATCGGCTTCGCCGTCTTCCATTTCCACAAAGCCAAAGCCACGGGCACGGCCGGTATCCCTGTCGCTAACGAGTTTCACGGACAGAACGCTGCCGTATTCGGCAAAAAGATCCTGAACTTGTTCTTCAGTAGCTGACCAGGGAAGGTTCCCGACATAAATGGACTTGGACATGAAACACCCTCACAAAAAAAACAATCTTCCCGCGCTCCCATCCGATAAAACGTATTACCGGTACGCGGCACATGTCAGTCACAGAAACACGCTTTTTCGAGCTTGTCAACGAAAGCACAAAAAAAAGTTAGCATTGCGTGCTTCTTGCGCGATAAAAACCCACGAACCAAGGGAACGGCAGGCGCCTTTTAAAAAATATATTCAATCTTTACAAAGCATTATCTTTTTTATGCGTCGCTTAAAAAATAAAACCGCCCCTCTATCCAAAAGCAGTGCAGCATACAAATCAGACTAATTACATTGGAAAAGGCATGCCTTGTGTCACAACTACGTGAATTGTGCGTTCAAACAGGACTGTACAAAGCAACATACAGCCATTTCAGTTACAATGATAAAGCGTAATATTCTTGTGTGAAAATAAGCGCAATGCCAGCCAAAATACATGCCCATACTCAGAATGGTAGCTGTTGTTGGTATCCGCCAAATACATATGTATACCACACAACGTGACAACAAGCTATAATTGCAGTTGTTTTGCAGCGCTGTACGTATTTGACCCGTGCCAAGACGGTTCAGCAGTCAAATCTTTGATGGGTTCAGGCACACCCATTCTTTATTCTCAACCATAAGCCCTCGTGGCCGCAGGGCACACCCGCCCCCTGTAATGCCCCCTCAAAAGCGACGACCTCTTCCCCCTCCCTCGAACTATGCACATCAGCCCCCCTCGGCGCGCAGTGCGCCCCCGCCCCTCCTCACGGCACACTGGAGGCAGCCGAATCTGATAAGAAGAATAGAAAAAAAGCCGCCGTACCCGCAGGGCACAAGCGACTTGATTTCCTTTCAGCCCGCAGGGGGCTCCCTGCAGCATGCTGATATAATATAAGAGGTTCAGAGAATGGAGGCGCGGGGAGGCCCCTTTCAATCCTGAACGCCCTAGCGGCCTTCAGAGGGGGGTGGCGACCAGTCGGGTGCCATATCCTCAAATGAGGTGTATGGCGACATATACATAAGCTCGGCCACGCCCACTGGGCCATTGCGCTGCTTACCGATAATGATTTCAGCCACACCCTGAGGCGGGCGCTCGGCGGGTTTGACGAATTTGTACACGTCGTCACGGTACACAAACATGATAACGTCCGCATCCTGTTCAATAGCGCCGGATTCGCGCAAGTCTGAAAGCATGGGCCTCTTGTCGCTGCGCTCTTCAACCTTGCGGTTCAACTGCGAGAGCGCAACAACGGGCACCTGCATTTCCTTGGCGAGCCCTTTGAGGGAGCGTGAAATATCCGAAATTTCCAGTTCGCGAGAATCTGTGCGGCGGCTGGTGCGCATGAGTTGCAGGTAGTCCACCACAACCATGCCCAGGCCCTTGTCAGCCTTGAGGCGACGGGCGCGGGCGCGCAGTTCAAGCGTGGTCAGGGCTGGCGTGTCGTCGATAAATATGGGTGCCCGGGCCACCACGTCGGCAGCGGCATAGAGGCGTTGCCAATCGTCGTCGGTGAGCATGGACGGACGGCGCAGCTTGGAAAGGTCCACCTTGCCCCACACCGCCAGCATGCGTTGCATGAGCTGTTCCTTGCTCATTTCGAGCGAAAACACGGCCACGGGCACGTTTTGGCGCACGGCGGCGTGCAGGGCCATACACATGGCAAA
>JAQVZK010000058.1 GCA_028708195.1 Desulfovibrio sp. | reverse complement strand
TGAAGCCATGAACCTGCTCGGCAACAAGGTTCAGGCACGCGAAGTTGCCCGCAAGCTTGGCATCCCTGTGGTTCCCGGCTCTGATGGCGCTGTTGACGTACCCACGGCCAAAAAGCTCATCAGTGAGATGGGGCTGCCCATCATGCTCAAGGCTGAAGGCGGCGGCGGCGGCCGTGGTATTTTTGCCATTCACAATGAAGCGGAACTTGAAGACGCTTTTTTCAAGGCTTCTACAATGGCTCAGGCTTCGTTTGGCAACCCGCGCCTGTTTGTAGAAAAGTTTCTTGCCGACGTGCGCCACATCGAAATTCAGGTCATTGCCGACATGTACGGTAATGTTTTTGCCTTTGATGAGCGCGATTGCACGGTGCAGCGTAACCACCAGAAACTTATCGAAATTACGCCTTCTCCCTGGCCGGGTCTTTCACGCAATCTGCGTGAGCGCCTCAAGGACTACTCACGCCGTCTGGTGCGCGCTGTGGGCTACCACAGCCTGGCCACGGTGGAATTTCTGGTTACGCCTGACGGCACCCCTTACCTCATTGAGGTCAATACGCGTCTTCAGGTGGAGCACGGCATCACCGAATGCCGCTATGGCATTGACCTTGTGGAAGAGCAGATTGCCGTGGCCTTTGGCGCTGAACTGCGCTACCGCGAAGAAAATCTGCGCCCCTCGTACTGCGCTATGCAGGTGCGCATCAATTGCGAAAACCCGCAGGACAACTTTGCCCCCAATTCCGGCCTTATTTCACGCTATGTATCCCCCGGCGGCCCTGGTGTGCGTCTGGACTCAAACATCAGCGCCGGGTACGAGTTCCCCGCCAACTATGACTCTGCGGGGGCCTTGCTCATTTCCTACGCGCATGACTGGGAAAAGACCCTGGGCATTATGGATCGCGCGCTCAGCGAATATGTCATCGGCGGTATCAAGACCACCATTCCTTTCTACCGCCAGGTCATAAAGAATCCCCTGTTCCGTCAGGGCAATATCAATACAAACTTCATCGCCGACCACCCCGAGCTCATGGTCTATACCGACCTTGCGCCCGAGGGTGAGCGTTTGTCCAAGCTTGTGGCCGAGGTTTCTGCCAAGGGATACAACCCCCACGTGCAGCTTGGCGAATACCGCTCGGATACCACGCCCTGTCTTGGCCCCTTTGAGCCTGTGCTGCCCGTCATATCTTCTGCGCAGCGCAAGCAGGCTTCGCCTTATCCGCAGGGCGATCGCCTGGCCACGCTGGATTACATCCGTGATTCCGGGAAGGTGCACTTTACCGACACCACCCCACGCGACTTCACCCAGTCCAACTCCGGCAACCGCTTCCGCCTTGCTGAAGACAGGCTCGTTGGCCCGTATCTGGACAACGTGGGCTACTTCTCCATCGAGAATGGCGGCGGCGCGCATTTTCACGTGGCCATGCTTGCCAACATGACCTATCCCTTCACCGAAGCGAAGGAATGGAACCGTTTTGCCCCCAAGACCATGAAGCAGCTTCTGGTGCGCTCAACCAACGTGCTTGGCTACACGCCCCAACCCCGCAACCTTATGCACAAGACCGGGGAAATGATCTGTGACCATTACCAGATCATCCGCTGTTTTGACTTTTTGAACCACGTTGAAAACATGCGGCCCATGGCTGAAGTTGTGCTTAACCGCAAAGACATCATCTTTGAGCCCGCCATATCCATGTCCTGGACCAAGGGCTTTGATGTGCAGCATTACCTGGGCGTTACCGAAGCCATGCTGCGCATGGTGGGCAGCGTCATGGGCGTGGACCCCAAGATTGCTTCGCGGCATATTGCTTTGGGCCTCAAGGACATGGCCGGCGTGTGCCCCCCGCGCTTCATGACAGAACTTGTGACAGCCCTGCGCAAAGCCTGGCCCGAACTTGTGCTGCACTATCACCGCCATTATACCGACGGTCTGTTTGTACCCTCCTGCGGTGCGGCGGCCAAGGCTGGGGCGCATATTCTTGATGTGGGCCTCGGGTCTGCCGTGCGGGCCTATGGGCAGGGCGATGTCTTGTCCACAATGGCCTATATCGAAGACGAACTCGGCCTCAAGTGCCACCTGGATAAAAGCGCCATCCGCGACGCCAACTTTGTCTGCAAGCAGATCATGCCCTACTATGACCGCTACTGCGCGCCGTACTTTCAGGGTATAGATTATGACGTCACCCTGCACGGCATGCCCGGCGGTGCCACCTCTTCTTCGCAAGAAGGGGCCATGAAGCAGGGCTACATTCACCTGTTGCCCTATATGCTCAAGTTTCTTGAAAGCACGCGCCAAATCGTGCGCTATCATGACGTGACGCCCGGCTCGCAGATCACCTGGAACACGGCTTTTCTGGCCGTTACCGGGGCCTGGAAGCGTGGTGGCGAAGATGAAGTGCGCTATCTGCTTCAGGTTTTAGCCGAAATAACGCGCACGCCTGAAGACGAACTGTCGCAGGAGATGCGCAAGGCCCGCCTGAACATCTACCGCGACTGCAATGACGCCTTCCGCAACCTCTTGTTGGGCAAGTTTGGCAAGCTGCCCTTGGGCTTTCCTGCTGACTGGGTCTACAAGAGCGCCTTCGGCGCGGAGTGGAAGAACGCCATTGCCAGCAGAACCGAAGCTTCGCCTCTGGATTCCCTGCTTGATCTGAACCTGGCGGCGGAAGAAAAGGCCTGCGCCGATATTCTCAAGCGCAAGCCCAATGAAGAAGAGTTTGTGCTCTACCTCAACCACCCGGCAGACGCCCTCAAGACCATTCAGTTCAAGGCAAAGTTTGGTGATCCGAACAACTTGCCCCTGCATGTGTGGTTTGAAGGGATGAAAGCAGGGCAGGACCTGTACTTCAACGACAGCAGCGGCAAGCCGCACCATTTGCAGCTTTTGAGCATATCGACCCCCGATGAGGCCGGTATATCCATCTGCCGTTATGTGCTGGACTCGGAGTTTATGAGCTGCGAAGTGCAGGTGCGCCAGCCCGTCGGTTCGGCGGCCAAGAGCACGCTTATGGCCGACCCGTCTGACCAGTATCAGGTGGCAGCACCGAGCAACGGTGACTTGTGGGTCATGTATGTGCACCCCGGCGATGTGGTCAAAGCCGGGGAGGAACTCTTCAACGTGTCCATCATGAAGCAGGAAAAGGCTGTGCTTGCCCCCGTGGACGGCATGGTCAAACGTGTGCTGAAAACCGCTGACTTCAAAGAAAGCAAGCAGATGGTTTCTGTACGTGAAGGCGAGCTTATCGTGGAGCTCGGCCCCGTGCCCCGCGTGTGCGCCAACGAGGCCTGCGGACAGCCCATTTTGCTGGAAAATATCACTTTCTGCCCGTATTGTGGCTCACGGGTCAGCTAGACCCGGTCGTATTGACGCTTTTTGGCTTCCGAAAGACCGTTTTTCGGAAGCCAAATCTGCTAATGCCGGTAACCTTGAAGGGGTCGGCTCATCGGTAAAATTGTTACAAAAGTCAGTAGCCTTTCGAGATGCGGTAATTTGTAGACAGTTTTCTGATGCCGATATACAATTTCCTAGGTTGCAATGCTTCTGTTTCCCAAACCGGAGGAAGACATGGGTAAGAGTACCGCCGCCAAACCTGCGCATAACAAAGCAAAGGGGAATACCCCTGAAGCCATTCAGAAAAAACTGGTGCTTACTGGCGCCGACATTGTGCAGCTTGGACCCGAAGCGGAATTGCTTGTTGGTGGTAAAAACTATAACACGGCGTTAATCAGCCAGATTGAAGGCATTCAGGCGCCTTATTTTCGCGCCATTTCTTCTCTGGCCTTTCACCAGCTTCTTGACGAAACCAAGGTGAACGGACGTGTGGTGCGCAGTGTTGTGGACCGTGAATACGGACGCATTGACTGGAACGACCCCGAGATTAACCAGGACCCGGACTTTCTGCAAAAGTTCGTGCGTCAGCTTGGCAAGCAGATTCATCAGGCTGCCAAGGCCGAAGGCGAGCAGGCGCACACAAAACTGCGCACGTTTATAAACAATATCGTTGAAGGCTTTGCCACTTCTCCCGAGGGCATTGACCAACTGCGCAAGCGCTCTGTCATAGTACAGGCCGCCATTCTTTCCGTTGAAGTTCCCGGCGAGGTTGACGAAGCCGTGCGTGCGGCGTACCGCGAAATCTGCCAGGACAATACGGACGACATGACCCCGGTTGCTGTGCGTTCTTCTGCCGCAGGCGAAGACTCACGCAAAAAGGCTTTTGCTGGCCTTCAGGATACCTACCTGAACATGGTGGGTGAAGAAAGGGTTGTTGAAGCCTATCATTGGGACTGTTCGTCAGCCTACAATCTGCGCTCCATGACTTACCGCCGTGAGGCTATTCTGGACGCGCTGGCCAAGGCTGAAGAAACAGGCGACGAATCCATTGCTGAAACCGCCAAAAAAGAATGGGCTATCGAGCACACGTCCCTTTCTGTGTGCATGATGCAGATGATTAATCCCGTTATTTCCGGTACGGCATTTTCTGCCGATACAGCCACCGGTTGCCGCGGCACCAGCCGCAGGGACCTTGTGAGCATTGACGCGAGCTACGGCCTTGGTGAGGCTGTGGTGGGCGGCAAGGTTACGCCCGACAAGCTTTATATTTTCCAGCGCGATGATGGCGGCGAAGTCGTTATTCGTCAGATGGGCTGCAAAGACATGAAGATCGTCTATGACGAAAAGGGCGGCACCAAGGAAGTGCAGGTGCCCGAGCTTGAGGCTCTGCGCTGGGCGCTTTCGCTCAGTCAGGCCGAGCGCGTGGCCTTGGGCGTGCGTGCCGTAAGCAAGGCTTACGACGGCATGATTATGGATACGGAGTTCTGCATTGACGCCAACGACAAGCTCTGGTTTGTGCAGGCGCGGCCCGAAACCCGCTGGAACGAAGACCTCGAGCTGCACCCCACCACCATCTTCATGCGCCGCCGTGAGGTTGATCCCAAGGCCGCAGCCGAAGCCGAAGTGCTGGTTGAGGGCAACGGAGCTTCCCGTGGGGCGGGGCAGGGCACGGTGCGTTTCTTGCGCTCGGCTCTTGAACTTAACAAGATATCCAAGGGCGACGTGCTCGCAGCCGAACGCACCGACCCGGACATGGTGCCGGGCATGCGTGTGGCGTCTGCCATTATGGCTGACGTTGGCGGCGACACAAGCCACGCGGCCATCACCTCGCGTGAGCTGGGCATTGCCGCTGTTATTGGTATTCAACGCCTTGACGTGCTGCGTGCTCTGGATGGCGCGGAGATTACGGTTGACGGCACGCGTGGGCGTGTGTACCGAGGCCTTTTGCCCCTGCACGAAGTGGGCGGCGAAATGGACGTGGCCAAACTGCCTCTTACCAAGACCAAGGTTGGCCTTGTGCTTGCCGACGTTGGCCAGGCGCTTTTTCTTTCTCGCCTGCGCGATTTTGACCAGTTTGAAGTTGGTCTTTTGCGCGCCGAGTTCATGCTGGGCAATATCAGCATTCACCCGCAAGCTCTGGAAGCCTTTGACAAGGGCGAGCTTGAGGGTGTTGTGCATGCCAAGCTGAGGGAGCTTGAAGACCGCCTTTCCAAAGTGCTGCGTGAGCAGATGGCCGCCGGGCTTATCGTTTTTAATCTCAACCTGCGTGAACACGTGGGTGAGATCACGGGGCTTTCTGCCGAGCTGGCTGCTTTGGCCGACAACAGCAATAATCTCACTGCCGAAGATGTGCTTTTGCAGCACCGCAAGATGCGTGAGCTGGACCACAAGATTGACCAGCACATGGAAATGGCATCACGTCGCATTGAAGTGCTTAAAACTTCACCCGATCTTGCCGACCATGTTCGTATCATCATGGGCTATGACGATGAACTTGCCCTGCAAAACAGCAACGACCCCGAAGCTGGCAAGCGCATTGCTGAAATCGAGGCCAGCATTGACGCGCATGTGGCGCGCATCAAAGACCTGCCAGGCGTAATGCGTCTTATGGCGAACATCGCCCTTCTGCGCGAAGAAGTAGGCCTGCGTTCCGGTCTGAAAAAAGAAATGGACGACGTGCGCAACCTGCCGGAAAAAATCCGCGCAACGATCAGGGCGCGCGGCTTCCGTACCGGCAAGGAGCACTATGTGCAAACCCTTGCCCAAAGCCTGGCCCTCTTTGCAATGGCCTTCTACGGCAAGCCCATCACGTACCGTACAACCGACTTCAAGAGTAACGAGTACCGCAACCTGCTTGGCGGTAACCTCTTCGAGCATTTTGAAGATAACCCCATGCTTGGCTATCGCGGTGTTTCCCGTAACATCCACGACTGGGAAATTGAGGCGTTTAAGTTGGCCCGGGGCGTGTACGGCGGCAGCAATTTGCGTATGATGCTGCCCTTTGTGCGCACCCTTGAAGAAGCCCGCTCCATGCGCAGCTATCTTGAGCAGGTGCACAAGCTCAAGAGCGGCCAGGACGGCCTCAAGATCATCCTCATGTCCGAGCTGCCCTCCAACGCCATTTTGGCCAAGCAGTTCATTTCGGAGTTTGACGGTTTCTCCATCGGCTCCAACGACATGACCCAGATGGTGCTTGCCACTGACCGTGATAATGCGCGCCTTGCGCACATTTATGATGAAGAAGATCCCGCTGTTGTCTGGGCCATTCTGGTGAGCATCTTCACCGGCCTCAAGTACGGCAAGAAGGTGGGCTTCTGCGGTCAGGGCGTGTCCAACAGCCTGATTTTGCGCGGCCTGGTGGCCATTGCGGGCATTACGTCCGCCTCTGTTGTGCCTGACACGTACTACCAGACCGTGTTCGACATCGCTGCTGTGGAAGCGGAAAAGATTCCCACCTCTGAACTTGGAAAATGGCTCGGCCAGCAGCACCACCAGCGTCTTGCCGGGCTTATGGAAAAGGCCGGTTATGGCCATATTCTCAAGAAGTACAAGGAACCGCAGGATATTCAGGAATGGTATGAAGGTGAATTGCAGCGCCGCCACGAGCAGTTCCGCGAGCACCTTGATACCCCCAAGGAAGACTTCTACCGGGCTGAACTGCAGGGATTCCGTTCTACCTTCCACAAGCCCGTGATCTACGCCACCTGGAACTGGGACGACACAGTGCTGGATTCTCTGCACCACGCTGGCTTCCAGAACTTTGAGGAACAGTCCCAGGCTCTTGAAGCAGCCCGTCAACTGAAAGACTAGCAAGCCTGAAATACGACTGATTAAAGAGCCCGGAACCGATGGTTCCGGGCTCTTTTAATGACAAATCCAGCTTCGGTCAGCAGGCTCACGTCGCTTGACTTTTTGCTGTGCTCATCTTTCAGCAGCCTCTGATCGTCCGCTCATGTCAAGAGACTCCCAGTACCCCACAAAACACTTCAACTCTCAAAAAAGTCCCTCACCCATAAAGCTATAGATAAAAATAAAGACTGTTCACAAGGTAATCATGCCCCTGGGCTTGTGCAAGGGCCAGTATGCGTCGCTTGATGCGTGCCAGCGGAACAAGGCTTGAGCCAAGCTCTTCAAGGTCTTTGTGCATGCGGGCTGCTTCCTTGGGAGCAGCCGCCTGACTGACATAGCCCCACACATGTTCTGCCGCATTTCTGGCTTTTCCTGGTTCAAGATCACAGGCGTGGGCAGCCTCAATAACAGCATAAAATTCTTCTGCCGATGGCTGGTTGTTCTTGAGCTTCTGGCGTATGGCCGTATAGCCCTGGGGCGAGCGCTCAAGTACATAGTATTTATACCGCGCCCATTCCTCGGTGAGGTTACGCCGGGGCAGATCGGGCCGCGTCAAGCAGGCGCATTTGACGGCGGAGAGGTTTTTGTCTTTGACTTCAAGCATGACATCAAGCTCGCGGGTGCCAAGCAGGGAGTGAAAAGGCAAGAAGGCCTGCATGCTGATAGTCTGGGAGTGCATGCCTGGTCTGCCGCCGGGCAGTTGCTGTGAGTAGTGGATTTTTTGCCTGCCGCTGCTCGCGTTCCAGGTCAACCGGGCTTCATCAAGCCAGTACAGCATGTCGCCGTGGGTTGGCGGATTCAATTGATGATGAAAAACGTCAAAAATGACTGGCAGCTCAAATTCATGGCACACGGACAAGGCATCCTCAATGGTATAGATGCGCTCGTCGTTTTCCAGAGCCAACCTTTGCAGGATAGGCACGGGCAGGGCGGCGAGATTTGCGCGCAACCTCTCCAATGAGGCCTTTTTATCACCGTAGCCACCACCAAGGTGCAGTACAATGCGTGAATCCTGCCCGGTTTGTATGGCGTCCAGAAAGTCCGCATGAAAAGCAAGATCAGCCACAGCCCGGCGCACCACGTCATTGTGGGGCGAATTAAGTACTGTGTACTGGCCGGGGTGCATAGAAAGCCGCACACCGCTCTGGCGTACAATTTGGGCCAGAGCAGCAAGCGCTGGCTTCAGTTCGGTTTGCCAGTCAAATTGCACGGCCTCGTGGGATGCCAGAGGAATAATATCAGAACTGATGCGCATGAGAGCTACTGACTGTTGCTGGCAATAACGCAGCATGCTTTCCAACGCACGCAAATTTGTGCGACTTGCGGTTAACAAATTGTCATGGCTGGCGCGCCCCAGAGTAAGGCTGGTCTGGCAGGCCTCTGGCAACCCGATGGTTTTGCAGGCAAAGCCGTAGCGGATCATATTGAGTCCCTCTATTGCAAAAAGGCCCCCGCAAAGCGGGGGCCTTATCACTCTATAAGCTGAGAAGCTGTGGGCTGGCTTAGTACATGCCGCCCATGCCGCCCATGCCACCCATACCGCCCATGTCAGGCATGGCGGCTTCTTTCTTGGGTTCGGGCTTTTCGGCAATGGCGCATTCGGTGGTCAGCAGCAGGGAGGCCACGGAAGCGGCGTTCTGCAGAGCTGTACGGGTCACCTTTTTGGGGTCGATAACGCCAGCCTTGATGAGGTCTTCGTAGTCGCCGGTAGCGGCGTTGAAGCCGAAGCCATCTTTGCCGTCGCGCACTTTTTCAACCACAATGGAGCCTTCAAAGCCGGCATTGTGGGCAATCTGGCGCAGGGGCTCTTCAATGGCACGGCGGATGATGTTCACGCCAGCCAGTTCGTCGTCGTCAGCGGGCTTGATGTCGCAAAGGACTTTGGCCACGCGGATGAGGGCGGTACCGCCGCCAGGCACAATGCCTTCTTCCACGGCAGCGCGGGTGGCATTGAGGGCGTCTTCAACGCGGTCTTTCTTTTCCTTCATTTCCACTTCGGTGGCAGCGCCCACATGAACCACGGCTACGCCGCCCACCAGCTTGGCGAGGCGTTCCTGCAGCTTTTCGCGGTCGTAGTCAGAGGTGCTGTCTTCGATCTGGGCGCGAATCTGCTTCACGCGGGCCTTGATGTCGTCACCCTTGCCAGCGCCGTCAACAACGGTGGTGTTTTCTTTGTCAATGACCACGCGCTTGGCGGTGCCAAGTTCGGCCAGGGTCATGTTTTCAAGCTTGGTGCCGGTGTCGTCGGAAGCCACCTGGCCGCCGGTGAGCACAGCGATGTCCTGAAGCATGGCCTTGCGGCGGTCGCCAAAGCCGGGGGCCTTCACGGCCACAACCTGCAGAGCGCCGCGCAGCTTGTTGACCACCAGAGTGGCCAGGGCTTCGCCTTCCACGTCTTCAGCGATGATCATAAGGGGGCGGTTCACCTTGGCAACCTGCTCAAGCACGGGCAGCATGTCTTTCATGCTGGAGATTTTCTTTTCCGTGCACAGGATGTAGGGATTGTCCATTTCGCAAACCATCTTTTCAGGATTGGTCACGAAGTAGGGGGACAGGTAGCCGCGGTCAAAGCGCATGCCTTCCACCACGTCCATGGTGGTTTCAAGGCCCTTGGCTTCTTCAACGGTGATGACGCCTTCCTTGCCCACTTTGGACATGGCCTCGGCAATGATGTTGCCGATGGTGGTGTCAGAGTTGGCAGAGATGGTGCCGATCTGGGCAATTTCTTTCTGGTCGCGGGTGGGCTTGGCAAGATTGGCCAGCTCGGCGATCAGGCCTTCAACAGCCTTGTCGATGCCGCGCTTGATGGCCATGGGGTTGCGGCCAGCGGCCACAAGCTTGATGCCTTCGCGGTAAATGGCCTGCGCCAGAATGGTGGCGGTGGTGGTACCGTCGCCAGCGGCGTCGGAAGTTTTGGAGGCCACTTCCTTAACGAGCTGAGCGCCCATATTTTCAAAGCGGTCGGTCAGTTCGATTTCCTTGGCAACCGTCACGCCGTC
>JAQVZK010000057.1 GCA_028708195.1 Desulfovibrio sp. | reverse complement strand
TTACTGCGCACCATACGCCGCCGCATGGCAAAGGCCCGGCGGTCTTCCGTCCATTGCCGCCAGGTAGCCAGCTTCCAGAGCAGGGCCTGCGCCACCCTGCGCCCGCGCCGCGCCTGCCGCAGCATATCAAGGGCGCGACGCAGCCAGACCGGGGCCGTGGTAAAAAGGTCGTCCTCAAGGCTCACGATATCCGCCACGGTACCGGGGTCACCCTGACGCCCGGCGCGGCCGTGGAGCTGCCTGTCCACCCGGGCGGAGCTGTGCAGCTCTGCCAGAATGACGTGCAGCCCGCCGCTGTCGCGCACGGCGGGGGTAAGTTTGATGTCTGTGCCGCGCCCGGCCATGTTGGTGGCAACGGTCACAACCCCTTCGCGCCCGGCTTGGGCCACGATTTCGGCCTCGCGCTCGTGCTGCACGGCATTGAGAACCTCGTGGGGCACGCCCGCCTGTGTCAGTGCCTGCGACACAAGCTCAGAATCGCCAATGGACTTGGTGCCCACCAGCACGGCCCGCCCCGCCGCGTGGGCCTGCGCGGCACTGGCTGCCATATCTGCAAACTTTTCGGCCCGCGTGGCGTGAAAGGCCCGGTATACACGGTGACGCTGACAGGGCTTGTGGGTGGGAATACGCAGCACGTGCAGGCGATAAAACTGCAAAAATTCCCGCCGCGCCTCCCAGGCAGTGCCTGTCATGCCGCCAAGCGTAATGTAGCGCAGAAAAAAGTCCTGAAAGGAGGTCTGGGCACTGGTGGCGCGTGGCGGCACAACCTCCAGCCCCTCCTTGGCCGAAACGGCCTGGTGCATGCCGTCACGCCATTCGTGGTCCGGCATGATGCGGCCCGTGGCCTCGTCCACAATGACGACCTTGCCCTCACGCACCACATATTGCACCGCAGGTTCAAAAAAATGCCGCGCCTCCACGGCCTGAAGGGTCAGCTCCAACGCGCGGCTGCGCCGCGCCCAGGCCTTGGCGGGCCCGCGCAGGCTCTCAAGCACCTTGTTGCGTCCGGCATCGGTCAGGCGCGCCTCACGAAACTGGCGGTTGACGCTGTAGTCCCGGCCCAGGGACATGTTGTCTGCCAGCATGGAGGCCGTGAGGTACTGCTCCGTGCTTGGGGCATTGTCGCGCGGGACGGAAATAATCAGGGGCGTGCTGCCGCCGTCGCACAATACAGAGTCAGCCTCGTCAACAATGGCGCAAAAAAGGCCGCGCTGTACAAGCTGCGGCAGCGGCTGCCCCGCAAGGCTGCGGGCCAGCAGGCCCGTGTGAGAGGTGCAGTCGCCAAGGGCCATCTGGTCGCGCAGAAAATCCGCCGCGGCCTCCTTGCTGGTAAGGTAGGTAATATCGGCCCCATAGGCCGCCCGGCGCTCCTGCGGCGTATTCTCCTGGGTGACAGAGGCAGAGGTGCAAAAACAGGCGGTAAAAAATTCGCGCATAAGTTCCGCGTCACGCGCCGCAAGGTAGTCATTGGCGGTGACCACATGGCAGCCCTTGCCACGCCAGCCAGCCACCACTGCGGCCAGCCCCGCTGTGAGCGTTTTGCCCTCGCCCGTGGCCATCTCGACAATGCAGTGCTGCAAAATGCCCAATGCCCCGGCCACCTGGCACTGGTAGGGCTTTTCGCCGCGCACGCGAAAGGCCGCCTCGCGCACAAGAGCGAGCGCGCGCAGGGTATCCTCTTCATTTTCGCGTCCAAGGCGAAAGAGATGGCGCACGGCGTCCATTTCTGCGAACAGGTCCGTATGCCCCATACCGGCATAGTGCTCGTCCATACGCAGCACGGCGCTGGCCTGGGCCAGCAGCCGCGCGGGCCGTGGGCGCGGCTCGCAGAACAGCTCTATCCGCGCCACCACCCAGTCCCAGCCAAGGGGCGACACGCGGGGCTTGTTACGACCGGCAAAAAGCTGGTCGCAGGCGAATCTGTCGGCAAGATTGCTGCTCATGGACGTTGCGTTTCTCCTGTGGGCCCGTGGGCTGGCCCCAGATGGTATGGCGGCCTGCGCTTGGCGGGCCATTTCTCTCAGTGACTCGCGGCCCGGCGGCCTGTGCTTTTCGCGGCCTGTGTTTGGGCGGGCCGTTTTTTAACGGCTTGTAAAAAACTGGTGCAAACGCCGCGCCCACTGCAGGCCCATAGGCTGCGAGCCAAAAACCAGGCGCACCAGCACCTTCTGCCCCGGCGCAAGATCGGCCAGGGCCGCAGCCTCGGGCACGAGGCGCAGCTCGAAAAAATGTCTGGCGGCCAGTACCTGGCCGTCGGCCCCCTGCTCGGTGGGCATCTCACCGCCGGCCTGCATGCCCAGAGCCGGGTGGAACAGTTGGCGGCGTCCGGCAGGCACGGGCGGGCTTTCTGGCGTGGCGGAAAAAAAGTCCCCTTCGGGGGTGCGAACGTCTGTGCGGCGTGAAATACAGAATTCTGCCCGCTCCAGAGGCTCGGCAAACAAACGGGCCGCGTCAAACTGGTCCACCGCCGCCCGCAGGCGCAGCTTGTCCGGCGAATAGATGCTACCCAGCATCTCGCCCTTGTCCACCCATTTGCCGTGCCGCCGCGAAAGCTCAGGGGCCACCCACACGCCGCTCATGGGCGCGCGCACAACCTGCCGCATGGCCTGATGCCGCAGAATGTCCACCTGCCGCAGGCTGCCCCGCCATTCAAGCAGGTACTTGCCCGCAGCGTTGGCGTCGCCCTGATGCTGGGCATGCTCATATTTGGCCCGCGCCACTGCGGCGGAAAGCTCGGTGCGCTCCAGTTCCGCCATAATGCCGGGATTGGTAATGCGGGCCACGGTAGTTTCTCCCCGCAGGGCCGGGGTATCGGTGGGGGCAAAGTCGGCCAGGGTGCCGTCCACCTCTGAAAAAATCACGTTCTGTTCGCGGCTTTCCACCACGCCTTCCACCACCACGGCACTCTCAGCAGGTATGACCAGCAAGAGCACAACAAGCGCCCCCACCGCCAGGGCAAAGCGCCCCAGCGCCCGTTCACGCTGGCCCGCCAGCTCCTGCCCATTCACAAGCCAGGCCAGCCCCTTGACCGCAGGCAGGCCGAACCACAGCACAAACAGGCTCGTCGACAGCAAGACCCCCAGTGTGGCGAAGTTATCCTCCAGCACAAAAAAGATGCTCACCGTGATGATGATGCGGTAAATAAAGGCTGCCACTGCATAGATGGGATAGAGTATTTTTTCGTTTTTGCGGCTAACCACAGTGGCGGCCTTGCCCACGCCCAGCACATATTTTTTAAAAAGATAAATCACATAGGCTTGAGAGCGCTGATACAAATTGGGCATGGACAAAAGATCTGAAAAAACAAAATAGCCGTCAAAGCGCAGCAGAGGATTGATATTGAAAAGCAGGGTCGTCACCGAGGTGATGATGACGCAGTTGCGCGCAAGCAAATGCAGGCTTGTGCCCTCCGCCGTGTGCGCCCAGAGCAGGGTGGCCACAAAGGCCAGAAAAAGCTCGCAATACACCCCTGCAAGACCGATGGCGGCCCTGGCCCAGCGTGACCGTATCTGCACGCTGCTGCTCACGTCGATGTAGGGCACGGGCGCGAACAGCAAGAGCATCATGCCCATACTGTGGATATCGCCCGAAAGGCCGTCCCGGGATGTAAAATACTTGCAGGCAAAGGCGTGGCCGCACTCGTGAACCACCTTGGAGACAATGACCACAAGGTATATCCAACCGATATTGGCGGGATTAAGGGTCTGGCGGGCCTCGGCGGCGAACATGCCCCAGTTGACCACAAGGGCATGGATGGCCGCCACCAGCATGAGCAGCCAGATGCCGAAGCCCACCGGCTTGAAGGCCCATTTGCCCACATGCTGAAAACGGCTGAAAAACGCGTCTGGTGCCCAGAGGGGGATGCGCAAAAAAAGAAAGGACGACAAGGTGCTGCTGAGTTTTTTCAGGCGGCGTTCCTGCTTGCGGCGCAGCAGACTGTCTGTATCTGCGGGCATGTCCAACAGCAGAAGTCCCGCGCTGTGCAGGCGGCCCAAAAGGGCAATGGCCTCGTTCTGGGTGAGAGCCTCGCCCTCGCCCACGTCCTGGCACTGCTCCCAGATATCTTGCATGCTGCGCTTGCCGTCCAGCAGGGACACAAAAAAATAGCCCTCCCGCGCCAGGCGAAAGTGCGTATTGTTGTCTGGCTCGCTGATGATGTACCAGGGCGTGCCCCAATAGGTCTGACGGCGGATATTCACGTCTGGCCTGAGCGCAGGAGTGAGGTTTTCCACCAGATACCACTGGTCGCTGAAGGTGCTGTGCCGCTCTCTCCGTGTGCTCATGCCGCCCCCCGACCTACAGCCACCGCCACATAATGAGGCGGAGCTTGTTGACGGCCTTGCGCGTCCAGAGCGAAAGCAGGCTGGCCTCGCCCGCCGTGATGCGGGCATGACCCTCCATGCCGGGACGCAGGGTAAGGGCGGATGAAGCGTCTATGCGGCCTCGAACCTCAAAGCCGTTCTCTGTGCCTGCCACGGTGGCAAAGGGGTGGATGCGCTCCACAGTAAAGGGCATGTGCAGGTCGGGATAGGCCGTCAGGGTAAATTCGCCCTTGACCTCGCCCTTGCTCATGGAACGGCTGATGTCGCTCACGTCTTCTTCGTTGACGTGGGCCACAACGCGTAAGGAGGCGGTGTCGGTCACCTCAAAAAGCTCCTGCCCACGGCGCACGGGCTGCCCCAGGCGCGGCAGCATGTCTTCTGAAACCACAAAGCCGTCCACGCTTGAGCGCAGTTCCATCATGTGCAACCGCTGGCGCGCCCAGTTCAGATTCAGCTCTGCCCGCTCGCCCTCAAGCCTGGCTATGGCGGCCTCGGCATCCTTGCCTTCCTGAAGGTACTGCCCGGCCTGGTTCTTATGAATGTCGCGCTGGGCTTCAAGAGCGGCAATTTCCAGCCCCACCTCGGCGGTGTCCAGCCGACCCAGCACGTCGCCCTTTTTTACCTCGTCACCGGGGCGAACCAGCACCTCGTGCAAATAACTGTCTGTGGAGGCTGTGTGGGTATAGCTGTGCACGCCCTCCACCGTCAGGGGGGCCACCACCACCACCGGGCCGGAAATAAGCAGCGAGAGAACCAGAAAAAGACCCACCAGAGCCGTGGCCAGCTTGAGGCCGGTGCGCCGGGGGCCAAATATGTCTGCGGAGCATGTGAGGCAGTACTGCCAGGCTTTTTTGAGAGGAAATTCTTCGGCCAGTTCCAGATCGCTCAGACGCGGGGCCGCAAGACGGCAGATGAGCATGAGGGCGTCCAGCCGTTGCGGCTCAAAGGATGCGCCGTCCATAACCAGCAGCAGCACAAAACCCTGGCCCTGCTGGGCACGCAGGGGCAAGCTCAGCACCCGTCGCGCCCCGCTGGTGGTGGCAAGCTCCCTGGCGGCGCGGGTGATGGTCTGCGGGTCGGGCTGCTCGCCCTCCTCCGCAGAATAGAGCACCATGCGGTCCTGATCCTGGGCCTCCTGCATGGCTTCTTCCATCTGGCGCACACCGCGCGTTCCCCTGGCAAAACTTTCCATCTGGTCCAGGGCCACGGCCTTGATCTGACCGTTACGCACGCGGCCAAGGGCCGCCCGGCGACAGTTGAACTTACGGGCCACCTGAGCGCAGAGGGTGGAGGCGGCCTCAAAAAACCGGGTGCATGCCTGCACCTCGCCCAGCACCTCCACCACGTCAAGCAGGTAGTTGTGCCCGTCACCTTCGGCTTCGACCGTGCGTTGCGCGCTCCCTTGCTGCCCCGCAAGCTCGGCGAGATACAGGGCTGAGCGCACCAGTTGCAGAACGTCAGCCACGCCTTGCAGCCGAACTGGCCGCCCGCCCAGCACATAGGCCGCTACGGTGATGCTGGTTCCTTCTGCCGCAAGCAGGGGCACAAAAACGCCCCAGGCTCCGCCCGTTTCTGGCCCGAGGGACACGGTTTGGCCGGTTTCAGCCAGCATCTGCCCATAGCATTTGCCCAGGGCCAGCAGCCAGGCCGGAGGCTCTGCCTGTGGCTCAACAGCCGGGGAAGCCATGACAATACTGACGTTGCCCTGCTGTCGGGCAAGAATGGCAAGACCCACGGCACCGAGGGCCTCGCAAGCGATCTCGCAAAGGGTTTGAAGACGCTGCTCGTGCCCGCCAGCGTCGCAAAGGGCCTTGACCAGTCCGTCGAGACGGTGTGCGTCTCGACGGACCTGGGGCCCGCTATTGTTTGGCTTTGGACTTTCCATCCCCTTCCGTGACTTCAGTCTGGAGCAGACGCTTGGACACGTCCAGCTCTATGACGCCAAACCTTTCCTCGTGTTCGCGCACGCTTTGCTGCAGCGAGAGGGTGAGGCGCTTGGCGGTATAGTGGTTCATGATGATGCGGTCAGTGAACTGAAGGATCATGTCTGCGGTTACGCCTTCTTCCTGCGAGGGCAGGGTCTGGTTGATACCAAAGGACACCAGCAGTTCCTCAGGCGTGGAGTGGGTCTGGAAGGCGTTGGCGTAAGACGTCTTCATCTGATCCGCGTTGACATTCAGGCGTATCTGCTGGCTCTCATCTTTCTTGCTCATGAAAAACTCCTTGCTCCGTATGCTGCGTTTTTGTCGGTTCCTCATTGACGTGTATGGATGGAAAACGGACTGTGACCATAAGCCCGGCCGGTATCCGCTGTGGGTTGGGCACATGCACGCGCACCTTGAGGGTGCGGCTGGAAAGAACGGCAATCTTGGCAACCTGCACCACCGTGCCCTTGAGCGCCTCGCGGCTTCCGGGCAAAAGAACCTCGACGGCCTCCCCTTCCTTGAGCAATATGGCCTTGTCCACGGGCAGGGTCAGGTCGACCAGCAGGGGATCGTTAGACACCAGACGCAGGGCGGGCACGTTTCTGTCCACCGCCATGCCGCGCTCAACCAGCACGTCTTCCACAAACCCGTCGCAGGGCGCGTAGAGGTACATGCGGTCACGCTGGGCCAAAAGCTCCTCGCGGTTGCGCTTCAACTGCTCGATGCGAAAGCGCTCCTCCTCCAGAGCCAGCACGCTGAGGGCGTGGGCCAGCTTGGCGTGCTGGTGCTCCATCACCGTGGCGGCCTTGTGGCTCAGGGCGTTGGCATAGCGCTGCATGTCAAGCCGGGCCTGTTCTATCTTGGTTTGCAGGGTGCGTATCTTGATGGTGCTCTGGATTTCGTTGTCCAGCAGGCTGATGCGGCTGTCTTCTGCGCGGGAATCCAGATGCATGAGCAAATCGCCTTCCTTCACGGCCTCGCCGGGCTTGACCGCGATGGTGTAAACACTTCCTGGCAGGGCAAAACTCAGCTGGCCGTTGTACATAGGCCGCGAAACGCCCTGCACTTCCAGAGGCAGGCTGCCTGCTGCGGCCGGGCCGCACAGGGGCGCAAGAATCACAAGGGGCACAAGCGCAAGCAGAGCCAGCCCCCATCGACAAAACATTGGCATGCCTGTATCCACTAGCGCAGACGCGCAGATTCTTTGCCTACCACAACGCCGCACCTGTCCAGCAGGCCAGCGCAGGCATATTGATACTCGGCAAGCGCCATGTTGTAGTTCACGATAGCGGTATGATAGTTGATTTCTTCGCGCCCCAGAGCGTCGTGGGAGCTAAGCAGGTCGCGGTTGCTGACGCCGCCCATCTCAAAGCGCTTGACTTCGCCGGCAACCGTTTGCTGGGCAGCCTGGTAGGCGCTTTTGGCCACGGGGATGCCTTGTTTGGCAAGCACGAGGTTGTGCAGGGCGTCTTTGACTTCCGTTTCAACGCTGCGCCGGGTTTTGCTGACGCGGTCTTTGGCGATGAGGATAAGCTGCCGCGAACGCTCACGCGTGCCCCTGGCCTCCCTGTTTTGCAGGGGATAGCTGAAGGTCAGGCCCACAAACCAGCTGCCCCTGTCGTCCGTATCCTTGAAGTTTTCGGCGGAGCGCAGGGTTTCGTTGCCGTTGGAGGTGGTGAGCCCGGCGTTGACGTCCAGGGTGGGCAAAAGCTTGTTGGTGGCCACGTCGTATTCAATGTCGAGCTGTTGCAGCATGATGGCCAGTTGCTTGAGCTCGTAGCGACTGTTGATGGCGACATCGAAGGATTTGTCCGCATCGGGCAGGGGTGCCACGGTGCTGTTGGGCGGGGATGACGGCAGGATGTCGGTGCCCTTGACGTAACCGGGATAATTGATGAGCAGCACAAGGCGCTCCTGCGCCACCGCCACGTCACGCCTGTATTGCAGCACGGCGTATTCCCGCTGCTTTACAGCAAGGTTGGCGCGGTCAACGTCTACCCCCTGCGAAATGCCCTGGTTGAAGCGCACACCCTCGCGGCGCTGCACCTCTTGCGCCATGCCCAGGACCTTTTGCCCAATCTTGAGGTTGTTCAGGGATACTTCCAGCGTCCAGTAAGCCCGGATGACTTCAAGCACCACCTGCGAAATGACGAGGTTTCTGCCTTCCTCAGAGTCACTCACCGCAAGCAGGGCGTTGGCGATGGCACCTCTGACCTCTTTGTCGGCTATGCCCTTGAGCAGGCTCTGCGCGAACTCCAGAGTCACGTAATTGCGGTCGCGCTGCTTGCGCAGGCCGTACACACCGAGCAGTTGTTCGTTGGTGCCCGTATAATAGGCGGTGAGCGTTCCACCTGTGGGCACGCGCTGCCTCAAGCCCGAATCCGAACGAAAATAGGACTTGGTGGCATTGCTGAGATCGGTGACGGCATAGTCCCCCTCGCTCAGGGAGCTGAAGCGGCCGTAGCGCGTGGTGTTGAAAACATTGAGGTCGTATGCGCCCTTGGCGGCCATGACTGAAGCCTCGGACGCGCTTATGCGGCGAAAGCTCTCCTTGATATCCTCGTTACGCTCAAGGGCCATATCGATGACAGCAGCCAACGACATGCGGACCTCCTGAGCCGGGGAAAGCTCTGGCTTGCCCAACAGGGCCGCCGCGAGCAACAAAATTCCCAAACAATTCTTCCGCACCCAAGGAAACAATTTTATCATCGCAGAGCCTCTTAAAAATGAAAACGCCTGTCGCGTGCCGCTTCTCTACCCAGTACCGCCGTGCAAATGCGCCCATGTGGGGATTCTGTGTGGGGGTACAAGCCCCTGCCCCCGCGCACCTCGCGAATGCGCCTCATTGACCGATGCGCTGTAACCGCTTCTTGTCGCCTGAGTATCTGCTGCTTTATGGGCGCTTGAACCGGCCTTCAGAGGGCTTTTTGGTCCTCATTGCCCGCATTGCATAGTCGCCCGTGCTGGTTGCGTGTAACATGATTGATTTTCGTAGTTTTGAGGTATTATAAAAGCACCTGGCAAGAAAAATAATTCCCATCAAAAAAGTTGGCATTCCCATTTACAGGAATAACGACCTTCTATTACACTTGATTAATTGATAATTTTTTAAAACAAAAAAAGGACAACTTTTCTTATCCGCATTTCACCCTGTTTTGCTCAGGTAGATACGCACGGCCTCGGCCCTGTTGCGCGCCCCCAGCCTGACATAGGCCGAACGCAGAATTTTGTTCACATTATCAGAAGAAACACCCAGGCGTGCGGCAATTTGTGAGTTGGTTTCACCGGCAACGGCCAAACGCATAAATTCCTCTTGCCGGGGCGTCAGGGCAACAGCCGCCCCAAGCTCTCGGCGCACCGCCGCCGCCCCCTTGGCCCAGCGGGCGCACAGGGCAAGGCACTCCCGCATCATCTCTGGCGCAAAATTCTTTTTCCGCTTTTCAAGCAGGGGGGCCAGCGTTTCCCCGTGTTCGGCAAAGGGCAGATATACCCTGTCTGGCAGGGCGATGCGCAAGGCTTCGTCCACCTGGGCGGCGGCTTCGTCGCCGCGTTTTTCTTCCAGCGCGGCCTGCGCCAGAAAAATATGGTGATATACCGCCAACAGGGGGTAATTCATGACCCGCACCGTGTGCATGATCGAGTCTGACAACGCGTACAGATCAGCCCGGCGCTTTTTTAGCAGCAGCATCATACTGTGCAGCATGACCGCGTGGGGCTGCGTTACGGTGTACAGCGCCCTCTTGATTGCCGGAACCGAACGCACCCAGTCCGGCAGCGCGTCTGCTTTTCCCAGCAGCATGTCAAGATGCGCGAGGCTCAGTTCGCCCACGCGCGTAAGCGCCACCTGCCGCGCCTGCTCCATTTCGTGCCGGATGTTTTGCACTGTTGCCAGGCGAAGGGCCTCATCACCCCGCAAAATGCCAATGCGCGCAAGCGTCAGCTCGGCAATGATGCAGTTGCTTGTC
>JAQVZK010000056.1 GCA_028708195.1 Desulfovibrio sp. | reverse complement strand
AGGTCAAGCAGGTTAACACCGGATGTCTTTTGGCGGCGCACCTTGACCGCCGCCCCGGCTGCTTCGGGCACAGCCTCAACCGAGGCTGTCTTGCGTGGCCTGCCCGGCTTCAGCCCCGGCAGCGAATCCCGGCCAGCACTTCGGCCCGTACCTCTGATGTCCACCAATTCTTCAGGCGTAAAAACGCGCACCACACCGTACTCGCCGTCATAGCCCCCCTGACGAAAAACCTGCCCGCGACGCATGCGGGCCACGGCCTCGCCCAAGGGTTCCCAGTGGGCGCGCACTTGAGATTCTGGCATGCGGCAAAGAATATGCAGCTCTGGCCCAAGCTCGCGCAGCAGGCTGCCGTATCTGTCCTGCACTTTGCGGGATGCCACCCCCGCGCCCACAATTTCGCCCACAAGTTCGGCAAGGGGAATAAGCGGGCGTGCCTCTGGTTCGTGTGGCAGCTGGGCAGGTTCTTGCCTGTCGGCCAGCTCCCACACGCGGTGCAGCACGCCCACAGTCAGCGGCTTGCCGCAAACCGGGCAAATGTTGCCAAGTTCGCGCGACTCACGGGGTTCAAGCACCACATTGCAGGCGCGGTGGCCGTCCAGATGGTACTTCCCCTCGTCTGGGTAAAATTCCATCGTGCCAAGAAAACGGCAATCCTGGCTGTCTTGCGGCAGACGTTGCGCAGCCGCGCGCAGGGCTGTGAACACGCCCGCATAGGAGGGGCGGCCCTGAAAAAGATTGGCCTCGCGCCCAAGGTTGGCCCCTGAATGGGCGTCAGAATTGGATATGAGGGCATAGCCGTCCAACTGGCTCACAAGGCGGTTCATGGCCGGGTCGGAAGAAAGACCCGTCTCCAACGCAAAAATATGTTGCGAAAGGTCGCCGTAGCAGTCAGTCAAGCGGTCAAAGCCAGACTTGGAACCAAAAAGCGCGAACCAGGGCGTCCACACGTGGGCCGGAACCATGACGGCGTCATCAGCGCATTCAAGCATGATTTCGAGCAGATCGCGAGAATCGAGGCCCAGAATGGGCCGCCCGTCGGAATGTAGATTGCCAATCTGCTCAAGACGTTGCGAAAGTCTTGCCGCGTCTTCCAGGGTGCGCATGTAGATAAGGTTGTGCACCTTGCGCACCTTGCCGTGCCTTTTGTAAATGGAGCTTACCTCGGCCTGCAGCATAAAGAGCGGGCCCTGGGTTGCCTCGGCCTGCATTGTGCCGCCAGCCATGACATCAAGCTCTTCTGGTTCGCCCTTGAGGCGGTACAGACCGCTGGCTTCATCAAGTTCAAGCTGTTCAGCCAGTTCTGCCCGCCATTGCGGATGTGTAAAGTCACCTGTGCCCAGAACGCCTATGCCCTTGCAGCGCGCCCAGGCGGCCAGATGGCGTGCGTTGAGCGCCTTGCTGGTGGCGCGGGAAAAGCGGGAGTGGATGTGCAGGTCGGCGATAAAGTTCATTGGCGGCTCTTTGTCATTGTGCGGTGTAAGCATTTTTGGCAGTGGCAGATAAAAGCGCAGGGCCAAGCCAGGGACAAAAGGCCAGGGCCTCGGCAGACCAGGATGGTCCGGCGCAGTTTGGCGTTGTGGGGGCGCCGTGCAGGTGTGTTGCGCCGGGCGCACCATGCAGCACCAGCGGCGCTTCAAGCGCCGTGTCGTGGGCAGCGTTTTTGCGGGCTTCAACAAGCACGCGCAGGGCCGGTGCGTCCCTATGGGTATGCACGGGCAGAATGCGCCGGACACCGAGTCTGGCGGCATTCAGAGCCACACACAGGCGCGGTAGGGCCTGGGCATCATATATACAGAAAAACCGGCCATGATGGCGCAAAAGCGTGGCTGCGGCCCGGCAAAAAACGTCAAGTGTTGCTGCGCGCCCCTGCGCACCGTCACTGCCTCGCATGGCGTGTTCGCGCATATGATTGAGCGAAGGGCGGCCACCCCTGTCGTAAGGGGGATTGGCCATAACCATGTCCAGCCGGTTGCAAGCTGGCTGCAACACCTGCGGATGCTGTCCCAGATGCCTTGCGGCAAGGACAGGGCTGGCCGTTGGTGACTTCAGGGCGACAGCCTGATGGTCGGGAACCCGCAAGGCAGCCAGGGATGTGCCGTCAGCAAGGTCAAGGTCGGTAAAAAAGAGTTGGCCTGACAGACCAAGAAGCGCTGCGTTGTTGACAGCGGACAGCACCAGCGGTTTTTCGCGTTCAAGCCCCAGGCCGTATATTTGCGGGCAGCGCATGGCAAGACCCAGCAGGGCGGCCCCGCAGCCGCAGCCCAGCTCGGCCACAAGTGTGGGATTGCCCCGTGCCCCGTCAAATGTGGGGGCTTTCTGCGGCAAATGACGCGCCGCAAAGGCGGCCAGCAAAAGGGCGTCTGCGCCGAAACGCAAGCTGCCTTTTGGCTGTTCAAGGCCGCGCGGGAAATGCGTTCGCGCTTCAATAATATGCTGCTGTGGGGTATCCTGCATGGTCACTGCGCCTCGGTGTGCGCGGGGTATGCTCTTTTTTTTCGCCGTGCCTGCGCGGGTTGGCAAGGCGTTTGGGCGTGCTCAAAGTAACTTGTGATAGTGGTCAGCCTGAAAGGCGCTGCCCCCGAAAATCGGCGTGGCGTCACAAAATTCTTTGTAACACACTGAACTAAAAATAAATATTTTAGGGTGTGTGGGCGACCCTTTTGCAAAAGGGTTCCTCCGCTACAAAAAGCTCCAACGCCCCCTCCCACAAATTTCTACTAAGCACAAATAGCTGCGTGGCGCAATGTAAAGCGGTTGAAGGCATGGCGCACAGAAAATCTGTATGCCATGCCTTACAATCATGCGGTGACTGCATGCCATTTTGTATGGGCAGCAGCACAGATTATTCGCCAGCCGTTACAACAGCGCGCCGTCCCAGTTGAACAGGCTTTCGCGCCGCATATCGGGCACACTGGCGGGCGGGTTTTCTTGCATATGGGCAAAGAAACCGTATCCCGCGGCGGCCAGTTCCTGCCGTTTGGAGGTAATGTCCATAGGCCAGCCGGGGTATATCCAGATATTGCCGCCGTACTGACGCGCCCAGAAGGGTTCGCCCATAGGGCTTAAAAAGGGCTCGTTGGCTTTGACGCCCAAGAGGCCAAAGCGGCTTATGCCCACAGGCCAGAAGCCAGAAATCACCGCGCCGAGGGGCAGGGGGCTCTGTTTTGGCAGGGCCAGCATGTCTTCACGGGGCAATTCCGGGCTGACAAAGGCTCCGGTAAAGCCCATACCCGCAAGTATGCCCAATGCCGGGGCATTGGCGGCATTGCAGAACGGCCCCGCCAAGAGGTCGGCGTCTTCATCAAGACTGTCAGGAAACATGCCCCGTTGCCACGGCTCGTTGCAGACAAAGTGCCGTGCACCTTCACGCCAGAGCCTGCCGACGTTGCGGCGCAGGGCGTCCTCATCTCCGGGCCAGACCACGGGGGGCAGCCACCAGCAGATGCGTGAAACCACTGTGCGCGAAATTTCGACACTGCGCGGCGACAGCCAAAGAGCCTGCAACTGGTTTTTGCCTCCGCGCATTTCTTTGCCCTGCGGGATGGTGGAGCGAACATACATGTCGGGCCTGGGCCTGGCCTTGACGGGCACCGGCATGCGCGGGCTGGATTCTACCGCCTTGCTCTGGCGACCGGGCAGTTGGTCAAGGCGCGCCTGCCAGCCCTTGATGATACGCATAAGCTCGGGTTCGCGGCGGTCAATAAGAAAAACCGCTGTGCCCGTCTTGGGCGTCTTGTGCTTGGGCAGACGGATGATAAGGCTGCCGCCCTTGGGTATGCGCCGGGTTACGGGCAGGGTGGCGTGCCAGCGCTCGTCTTCAACGCCCACGCGCAAGTAGTCCTGCGGCAGCAGCTCAAAGTGGGGTTTGAGCACCACGCTCCCGTCCTGCTCAATACGGATTTTGCCCGCCATAAGGCCGGAGTTGGTCTGGCCGTCAGGTGAAGTGGGAATATTGTCTTTCTGCGGCAAAAAGCGCGCCCGGGTGGCGGGACGGCCCAGAGCCATCTGCAGGATTTCTTCGGCGGTTTTGCGCGCCTTGGGGTCGCCGGGATTATCACGCAGCATGCGGTAGGCCGTGACCACATGGTAGACGTAGTGCGGCCCCTTTTTGCGGCCCTCGATCTTCCAGGAGGCGAGGTGGGGGATATCCAGCAGGGTTTTGGCCAAAACGTCCAGCGACAGGTCAAGACAGGAGAACCAGCGGCCGCTGTGCTCCTTGCGGCCGGGCGAGCGCGGAGCGCTCTGCCGGGTGGAGCGGCGGCCTTGGGCGAAGGCCGCTGTTTCGTTGCGGCTGCGCCACTGGCCGTCACGCCCGTCACGTCCGTCACGACTATCGCGCCCGTCACGCCCGTCGCGGCCAGGGGGGCCCTTGCGGTCTTTGCGGGCAATGTCCATGCGGGACTGCTCCTGCCGGGCGCGGTTCATTTCTTCTCGTTCCGCATTGCGGACAAGCGCCTGAGCCGCAGGCCCGCCCTGGCGGTACACCCTGCGGCAGGGTTGCACACAGCGCCCGCGCAGGCCGCTTTTGCCGCCCATATAGCTTGACCAGTAGCAGCGGCCCGAAACGCAGTAACACAGCGCGCCGTGGATGAAGCACTCCAGATCAAGCCCTTCGGGACAGGCCTCGCCCATTGTGCGGATTTCATCAATGGAGAGTTCACGCGGAAGGATGACGCGGCTTGCGCCGAGTTTTTTGGCCTCAATGAGGGCGTCAGGATGCGTAAGGTTGGCCAGGGTCGAGAGAAAAATGCCGCCCTCAAAACCTGCCTGACGCGCCAGATCAAGCATGGCGAGGTCCTGCACAATGAGGCCGTCCGGGCGCACCTGCGTGGCCAGGCGCGAGGTCAGGCGGTAGGCGGCGGCGGGCTCGTCGGGCTTGATGAGGGTATTCATGGCCACGTAGACGCGCACGTTTTCGGCATGGGCCAGATCCGTAAGGCGCGAAAGTTCGGTCAGGCCAAAGTTTTCAGCCTGCATGCGGGCCGAAAAATGCTTGAGGCCAAGATAGATGGCGTCCGCACCCGCAGCCAGGGCTGCCAGAAAGGAGGGAACATCGCCCGCAGGGGCCAGAATTTCGGGCCGGGCCGGGGTTGCGATTTCGGTGATGATGGGGGTGTCGTTCATACTTTATAATACTCTTTATACCACGCGACAAAGCGGGCAATGCCGTCGCGCAGGGGCGTCGAGGGCGCAAAACCCGTAAGGGCGGTGAGGTCGTTTATGTCGGCCCAGGTGGCCTGTACGTCGCCGGGCTGCATTGGCAGCATTTCTTTGCGGGCTTTCATGCCCAGGGCGTCTTCGAGAGCGGCGATGAAGTCGTTGAGTTCTACCGTCTGATTGTTGCCGATATTGTATATGCGCCAGGGCGCGGAGCTGGTTGCCGCGTTGGGGGCGGCAGGGTCAAAGGACGGGTCCGGCCCGGGGGCCAGGGGCAGCAGGCGTACAACGCCTTCCACGATGTCGTCAATATAGGTGAAGTCGCGGCGCATGTGACCCTGGTTGAAAACCTTGATGGGCTCGCCGCGTACAATGGCTGTGGTAAACAGGTGCAGGGCCATGTCTGGCCTGCCCCACGGGCCGTATACCGTAAAAAAGCGCAGGCCTGTGCAGGGCATGCCGTACAAATGGCTGTAAGCATGGGCCATGAGCTCGTTACTTTTTTTGGTGGCGGCATAAAGGCTGACAGGGTGGTCCACGTTATGGTGCACAGAATAGGGCTGGGCCGTATTGAGGCCATACACCGACGATGACGATGCAAAGAGCAAATGCCCCACCTTGTTCTGACGGCAGCCTTCAAGGATATGCCCAAAACCCACGAGATTGGCGCTGAGGTATGACTCCGGATTGATCAGGCTGTAGCGCACGCCCGCCTGCGCGGCCAGATTGACCACATGGCTGAAATTTTCACGGGCAAAAAGGGCGGCCATGCCCGGCCCGTCCGCGAGGTCTAGGGCTTCAAAGCGAAAATGTGCGGCTTCTGGCTGTGCGGCCAGTTGGGCCAGGCGATCTTTTTTTAACTGCACGTCGTAGTAATCATTGCAATTATCTATCCCCACAACGCTGTGCCCATCGGCCAGCAGGCGCGCAGCCAGGTGATACCCAATAAAGCCTGCTGCGCCAGTAACCAGAACGTGCATATGCCACTCCTGAAGTTGTATGCAGGCAAGGTAAGACAGATACCGTCCATGAGCAAGTGAAGGTCGCAGGGCAATAGCTTTTAGATCAGGATGCACCTTATACCGGATGTGGGGCTTGCGAGATGGGCTGCGGCAAAGTATGCTGCCCAACCAGAGGTACGCATGCAGACAGCCGATAAAAAAGAGCGTCAATCAACAGCTTCCAGCGGGGCGAAAAAACAGGCTGATGCCGCAGCCGCCCCAAAGCGTCCGTCGTCCAGCCAGCCCTGGTACGCTGGTCAGTACAAGGACGCCCTCATGTATCTCATGATCGCCATTTTTTTTGTGGAACTGGTGGTAGGTGGGGTAGCCTTTTTTTACGGCGTCATGCATGCCGCGCCCCAAGTGCCCGGCGGGCCGCCGATGGCGCGTTTTCCCCTGCTGGGTTGGGCTTTGGCCGCCATACTGGCACCTGTGGGCCTGATACTGATAGTGCACCTTGCCGGAACCTGGGTTTCGCATTTTCTTGGCCGCGAGGCCCGCGACATGGGCGAAACCGAGGGCGCAGGCACAACCGGCAGGGCTTCAAGCGATGCGGATCAGGTGCCGGAACGTCTGCAACGGTTTTATGCCATCATCCGTAACGCGCCCACGGTGGTACTGCTGCTCGGCATTATGCTGCTTGGCGCGGCGCTCTTTTTTGTGGACGGCGCGTTTACGGCCCTGGTGGGCCTTGGGCAGGCCCTCACGCCCTACATCCCCTGGATAGCGGGCAGCGTGGCGGCCATGATAGCCATCTGCTACCTGGTAAACCGCTTGTTTGTTTACCGCCATCACCGTATGCAGCAGGAGTTCGCCTATCGGCGTGAGGTGCTGGAGCGCACGGGTATTGTGCTGGTGGACAAGAATTATATTCCCTTGCCGCAAAGCGAAGAACACCGCCTTGCCCTGGGTGAGGCACGCGTGGTGGATGCGCAGGCGGCACTGCCGCCGGTGCTTGATGCGGAGGCCGAGGCTGGGGAGTCCGCCCCGTCTGCTCCGTCTGCGCCCAAGGGCTTGGGGGCAGACGGATCGGGTTCTGGTGTGTCGGGCGCAGGTGGGTTTGGCGGTTCTGTTGCTGATGAAGAAGAAATACTGGACGCTGAAATCATCACGCCAGAAAAGCCCGCGAGCGGGCCAGACGGCGGCGCAACGGCCGGGAAGAACTGACTGTCGCCTGCGGCGGGATGCGCGCATTGCGCGTGGGGGGCTGTGCGCGTCGAGCGGGGAGAAAATATGGAACCGCTTGTGCGCGGGGTATTGTGCCCTGCGGGCACGGGGGCTTTGTGTCTATTTCGTTTGGGCTGCCTCCGGCGCGGGCAGATGAGGGCCTGTCAGGGGGCTGCCGCCCCTCCGCGGCCCCCTCTGCACTACCCCGGACCACCCCGCGGGGTTTTCCATATGCCGTTATTCCGCGAGTCCGCCTCCGCACTCTCCCTGATACCTCTGTTGGGCTTTCCAATTACCACACGCCTGCGAGGGCTGCACGGCTCGGGCTTCGGGAGCTTCCCTCCCTCCGGTCGGGTGATCTCCCTGCGCGCCGCGCAATGCCAGCGTTCGCCTTCACGTTGTATGAAAATTGGAAAAGTCAGGTCGTCAGGGCCGGTTGTCACGGCGTAATCACATACGCAAGCTTTACATCTCCGCCATGTGCCCCAACCCGCGCAGTTCCAGAGCCAGATCAGCCAGCGCGTTGACGCAGGCAGCCGCCACGGCGGAGCCACCTTTGCGGCCCAGCAGGGTAAAGTTCGGCCAAAGGCTTCGGTGCAGCAGTTCCTTGGATTGCGCCGCGTTCACAAAACCCACGGGCATACCCACAATGAGGGCTGGCGGCGGTGCTCCCTTTTTAAGCACGTCCAGCAGGCCGAGCAGGGCCGTGGGGGCGTTGCCGATGACCATGATGTTACCGAACATCTGGTTGGCCAGCGATTCCAGTCCCGCACGTGAGCGCGTGGTGCCTCCGGCACGGGCCAGTTCATCCAGCCCCGGCAGCGCCATTATGGGCGTAACCGTGACGCCCAGAGGCGTCAGGCGGCGCATGGGCAGCCCGGCAGCGGCCATGCGTGTGTCGGTGTAGACAGTGCAGCCCCGCATGAGGGCCGCAACACCCGCCTCAAGCCCCGTCGGGCTCAGCCTGAGGTCATGTATGATCTCTGTGTCGCCCAGAGTGTGGATGCAGCGGCGGGCCACCTGCCAAAGCGGGCCTTCAAAAGGGCGGGGCGGCGGCAGTTCTTCGTCAATGATGGCAAAGGAACGGTTTTCAATGTCCTGCGGGGTACAGGCGGAATCCAGTTCCACGGTCTGGTTGTGCGTCATGTGAACCTCGGCGGGCTTGGCAGCCTGCTGTCATGATTATGTCCAGGGCGTGGCGGTCTTGAGCCAGGCACGCCAGAAAGTGCGCGAGCCTTCAGGGTAGCAATGCAGCCATGTTCCCGCAACAGAGCCTTTGCGGCAACCCTCGTCGCGTAAAAAAGCCCCCTTGCTGTCGTGCATCTGCCAGAGGGGTGAGCAGTGGGGCGGCAGCGGCCCGTCATCTTCGTGAGCATAGTGAAATTCGTGACCGCGCACCCAGAGGGCTTTGGCAGCGCCGGGTAGGGCAAGGGCGGCGCGGTAGCCAAGGGCGGCCCGGCTTTGGCCAAGGGTGCAGCCAATGGGCAAAAGTCCGGCCAGGGCATATTCCCGCAGTTCTGACGGGCCTTCCAGCCGCAGGGAGCGCATCAAATAAATATAGCCGCCGCACTCGCCGTATATGGGCAAATTGTTATGCGCCAGCGCGCGCAACGCCTGTAGCATGGGGGTATTGGCCGCAAGCTCTTCGGCGTGCAGTTCGGGATAGCCGCCGGGAAAGTACAGGCCCGTGCAGCCCAAGGGCGGCGCGTCGTCGCGCAATGGAGAAAAGGGCGCAAGGTCTGCGCCAAGTTCCGCCAGCATGGCAGGAAGGTCGGCATAGCAAAAGCTGAAAGCATCGTCCCAGGCCATGCCTATCAAGGGGCGGGCCTTGCCCCGTGCCTGCCTGTTTTTTGGGGCCAGCCCCCCTTGCTGGAGCGGATGGGATGGGCTTGCCGGGGCCGCGCTGGTGTCTTGGTGCGCGGTGGAGGCCTGAGCCGCTGGCGGCGCCTGGAATACTGACTGCGTTGCGGTATTGCGGATGCTTGTCGCGGTCTGCTGCCGCGGCGGGAAAAAACGTGCGCTCAGGGCATCTTTTGCCACGGGCGCGACATCCTTGCCTCTGTCTGCCCTGCCATCGCCCGCCTTGCCTTTTACCGGGCTGGCGGCTACCCCGGCCAGTTTGAGCAGGTGGTCCAGGCGGCAATTGTTTTCGAGCCATTGGGCAAGGGCGGCCTTGTCCAGAGCGGGCATGGCCTCACGGGCTTCTACCAGGCCAAGGTGGCGGGATTGCAGCTCAGGTGCTCCAGCACGGGGCAGCAAGGCCAGCAGAGGGATATTGTCTGATTTTTCCAGCGGTTTCAGGGCGTCAGTAATGATTTCAGCATGTCTTTGGCTGCCCACGTGGGTACAGACGACGCCCAGAAAGCGCGGGCCGGGGCTTTGAGCCCGCAGCCATTGCGGTTTGTGGCGCAGATAGCCTTCCACCAGGGCGGCCACCGATTGCCCAAGCCCGGCGGCGCTGCACACCAGAAGCACGGGTAAATCAAGCAGGGCGGCCAGTTGGGCGGTGCTGCCAGCCCCACGGTGGCCCCCGTCGTAGAGGCCCATAGCGCCTTCAATCAGCAGCATGTCTGGCGTCATATTCGGCGGTACACCCCGTGCGCCGCCAGTGCTTGCACTAATATCCGACATACGGTTGAAGACGGTTTGCAGGCCTTGCGGCAGGCGATTGCCGCTTGTAAGCGGTTTTTCCCGCGGGTTCGAGGGGAGCTGGCGGCACATCCAGGTGTCCAGATTGGCGGCGGGCTGACCTGTGATGGCGGCGTGAAAGGCGGCATCGATGGAGTCCGGCCCTGTTTTGGCGGCGCGCACGGCAAGGCCGCGAGAGGCCAGCGCGCAAAGAAGGGCCAGAGTAACGGTAGTCTTACCCGTATTGCTGCCCGTGCCGCCTATGACGATGCCGGGTATGGTCTTTTGCTCGGTACGCATGCCGCCTCGGGGAGATGTGTTGCTT
>JAQVZK010000344.1 GCA_028708195.1 Desulfovibrio sp. | reverse complement strand
CGCCCACGCGGTACAAATCTGGTAATTGTTTTACAGCAACCTGAACACGGCACTTGTCTGTCTGTTTTGCAAGCGATGCCACCTGATCCGGGGTATAACCAGTGAAGCACACCGCTGCAAAACAACAGCGTTCAAGTCATTGGCCATATCAAGGGGTGCCTGTTCAGTGCTGCGCTCAAACCGGGCGCCCCATACGTAAAGCCAGAGCCACGCACGACCGGGCCTGAAGTGCTCAATTGAAAAAGTGTCGGGCGGGCAGTATGCTGAATGTGGGCGGCGGTTGGTGCGGGTGGGTGCGGGTGCCGTTGCCAACACCCTGCGGCATCTACCAGAAGAATGAACCAGGTCAATGTGTATCAGGCAAGGCAAACCACAAGCTTTGAGCTTCAGGCCGCTTTTGCCTGTGTTCAGCCCCTGTAAGGGAGTATAATGCAAACTGCTTTTTCCTGTGTACGACTGCCTTTTTTGCGCGGCCCTCTGCCTGATTCCGGCGCGGAGGATGCCGACGCTCCAGCCGTGTCTGCGTCAGAGGGCGCACCCGCAGCGGCTCTGCTGCTGTGGCCTGGCCTTCCGCAAACGCCGCAAAGCGGCGTTTATTGCCCGGCGGACTATCCCTTCAATCCGCGCGAAGCCGCTGCCTGCCTTGAAGACCTGCGCCAGATGGGCGACGCCGCTCTCTCCGGGCTCCCCGTGGGGGCCACCGCCGCGGGCAACCCCCGCGCGGCCCGCCATGCCTCAGAAATGGCCCTTCTGCGCGAGCTTGACGGCGCAGATACCGAGGCTGCCCTCAAGGCCGAAGCCGCCCGCAAACTGCGCATCGAGCGCGAGCAGGCCCAGAAGGCCCTCATATGGGTATGGCTTCAGGAAGAGCGCATGGCCGAACTGGCAGACATGGCCCAAGCGCTTGCGCAAAAGTCCTGCGCGTTCACGCGTTCTCTCGGCGTGGAGGACGATGACGCAGGCGAATTGTGTGCCACCAATGCCCATGCAGGAGCGGGCATACTGGGCGCACCCGTCGCTCTGGACCTCGGCCTCATGCCTTCCTGGAAGATGGCAACGGCCAACGCCATGTATTTTCTGCCGCCAGACATGCCCATTCTGGCTGAAGGCAGCATGGCCCAGGACCTTCTGGAAGAGCTGAAATTTGTTGTGGCCCCCGAAATTGCCCAAGAGCTTGCCCAGGCGGTGACCCCAGATGTTTCTGCGGCGGTGCCCCCAAAGGCTGCCCCGGCAACTGCCCCTGCCCCGGCTCATGCCCCGGCGCATACTACCGAAATTTCCCCGGCAAAATCAGCCCTGCTCTGCGCCCGTGCCCCGGCATGGCGCGCCTTGGGCCGCAGCCGTCCTACGGGCTCGCTGCCTCTGGATCAAGAGCGCCTCTGGCTTGTACGGAGCGCCACGTCATGAGCAGACTCTTTGCCCAAGGCCTCGCGGGGGTCATCTTTGACTGTGACGGCGTCATGATAGATTCGCGCGAGTCCAACAACATTTTTTACAATCGCGTGCTTGAATACTTCAAGCTGCCGCCCATGACGCCAGAGCAGGAAAAATTTTCTTTCATGGCAACGGCCATGCAGGCTCTGCTGCACATTGTGCCGCCGCATCTGCACAGCCAGATAAGCTATGTCACCCGTGATGTGGTCAACTATCAGCGCGACATTATGCCCTTGCTGCAGTTGCAACCAGGGTTTCTTGATTTTATTGAATATCTGCGTGCCAAGCAGGTACGCATGGCCGTGCATACCAACCGCAGGCTTGAGGGAATACAAACGGTTCTGGACATTTTTGGCCTGCCCTCCTATTTTAATCCTGTGGTCGCGGCTGATACTGCCGCACCCAAACCGTCTCCCGAAGGCACGTTGCGCATCTGCGCAGCCTGGCAAGCCCAGCCCGCAAACGTACTTTTTGTGGGCGACAGTGAGCACGATAAAGAAGCGGCCCAGGGGGCGGGCGTGGTATTTGCCGCATTTAACGGCGGCACCTTGCGAGGGCAGATCACAGCGCAAGATTACGCGAATTTGCGCGTAGCCCTGGACCAGGCCCTGCCACAGGCTGGCACCCAGGCATGAGGCCCGGCCCCGTCGGGGGCTTTACCTGTTTTTGACACACAGACCGCCACGCTGGAGGGCGCATGATTGTTCTGGCCAATACTATGAGCGCCGTTGCCATGATACTGGGTTCATTGCTGAGCCTGTATTTCTGGATAGTTATTATCGCTGCCGTACTCACATGGGTGCGGCCTGACCCGTACAATCCCATAGTGCGCACCCTGCGCGCCCTCACTGAACCCGTGTTCTTCAGGGTACGTAAATGGTTGCCCTTTACCTATACCAACGGCATGGATTTTTCGCCGGTTGTTGTGCTGTTGTCCATTGAGCTTTTCAACCGCATTGTGGTTGCCTCTCTGGCCCAGTACGCCCAGACAATGCAATAACACCGGTTTCATCTGCGGGATTCCGCGCTCGAACATCTAACAATGGAGATTTCTTATGGATCAGCATGAACTAGAACTCCTAAATAACTAT
>JAQVZK010000055.1 GCA_028708195.1 Desulfovibrio sp. | reverse complement strand
AGGCAATGACCAGCAGCGATTCGGGCAGGAGAAAAAACTGGTCAAAGGCATCATAGGGCGAAGAAAGACTGCGCCCAAGCCACAGGGCTGCAAGAATATTGCCAGAAAGCCAGGTGGCAAACCACAACCCCGTCTGCTTGCCCACAATGGCGAGCAAAGCCAGCAAGATGGTCCACACCCTGAACAGCTCCCACAACTCAGCCCCTGTCTGGTAGGTCTGCCCGAATACGGCCAGCATGGGCCCCATAGCAACACCACAGGTCAGCAATAAAACCTGCCCAAGACGAGTATCTGGCCCGCAAACCACGGCCCCCACGCCTCCTCCGGCGACAACCAGACCCACAAGAGCCATGCGCTCAAAGGGATGCATGTCACCCCAGTTCCAGGCAATGAAGCAGATGAGGCCCGCCAGAAAAAAAAGCACGCCACCGAGCAAAAAAATCTGCCGCCAGTACGCCAACCACGCAGCGCCATCTGGTCTGAAACCGCAAAAATCGAGGGCCTTGGCCCATACTGAGGGCGAAATGCGACCGGCATCACAGAGAGAGCTCAAAGAACTACGGTCCAGAGGCGGCAAAAACTCTTTGGTAGCAGAAAGATGCTCCACCACTGCGGTGCTTGCATCAGAATGCGCGTAAGCGCTTATTTCACTCATAATCTACTCACATATCTTGAAATATTGACACATGAACCCGCAGGTTCTGTTGATCGCCCGAAGACTGTATACCATACTACACGTAAACAGCGACAATAGTTATTATACATATTCACGTATACAAGCATCTGTACAGCATTTCCAAACAACAAATGCAATAGTGCCACCCGTCTTGGGATGGTTTGCGCTGGCCCGGTAAAGGCATGTTGGCGGGGGGCAGTGATTATCAGCGTAATGCAGATATGCGCAGCATTACCGCTGCACCGCCCAAAAGCGTACAGCGATCAGAAACTGTGAATTGCAGCCGATGCACCATGCCTTCAAGGCCTCCGGCGCGCATGAAGGGCGAACTTTGCGCCTGCCTTGCCCCGCGCAGGCAGGCCGCAAGCCAGGCAGAGGGCAGCTCCAGATTTCGCTCGGCGCACTTGAAATCCACTATCAGCACGTCGCGCGCGGCAGCGGCTGCCAGGTTCAAAAGGGCTTCGCCCTGTACAAGCGGGAGGTAAAAAAGTCTGTAGGCCAGACGTATGAGGGCTGCGGGGCTATCCACCATACTGCGCAAGGATTCAGGGACGACATTGAGTGGTGCAAGGCGGGCTGCAACAGGCCAGGGGATTCTGGACGCAAGAGTGGCGTAAGGAAAAAATCGCGGGCAGGCAGGCAACGCCAACAGGTGGTTCAACATGGCCGCTCCGTCTGGCAGCACCAACACCTGCTCATTTATTGGTGAGCAAGGTGCACCTTCAGGGCTGCCAGTGAAATTGGGCTGAATTACAGCGTCCGCTTCAGCACGATGCGCCACGCAACGCTCCAAGTTTTTCAAGCAGTGTTTGCGCCACGGCCTTGTATGGTGAAACGTCCGGCAAGCCACGCAAAAGGTTACGCGCATGCCCGTCTTCCACAAACTGACGGCGGCTTGAGTCAAAGTGCATATCAAAGAACCAGGTACCCAGCAAAAGACGAAAATCGTTCACGCTGCGCAAATCCGCGTAGGCCGCCACGCGTTCTTCACGGGCGGCCTGTATCACCGCGTCGCTGTGCAGGTTCGCATCATCCGGCAAGCTCAGAACCACTGTGGGATTATAGGGACCGGGGCCACTCAAATGTTCATCCATCACGCGAAGAATGTCGAGCTTGTCCGCATCACGCACCACATGCGCGGCGATGGCCATATGCTCAGGCAGGCCTTGGGGCAAAGCAAAGCGGTTGTGCAGGGCCACAGCGGCCAGCACGGCTTTGCGTATTGGGGCATCTTCACCCTGCAGGCGCTTTTTCTGCTTGAGTATGCGCACCCCCAACTGGCCGTGATTGCACGATTCCTTGTCTTTAAACATGTGGAAACGCAGATATTGTTCAAACCGGCCGACATCGTGATACAAGGCGGCCAGAAGACATACGCGCCCCTGAGCGGCAGAAAAATCTTCGCTGTCCACAATTCGCCTGGCGTTGTGCAGCACGCCCATGCTGTGCCGGATTTTCAGGCTCATTGGGCCAATATCGCCATTGGGGCTGGCTGACTCCACAGCGCAGCGGTCCGCAGCATAAGCCATGAACCATGCTTCATGATCTGCGATATGACTGGCAATTTTAGGGTTTGTTTCCATAGGCCTTGTTTACGCTCAGGTGGTGCACAAGGCAACGTTTCACTCTTGGGTTCTGGGCTTCTATCTATTGCTTGAGGGGCGGTGCCTCATTTGATATCCTGCAAGACCTGACTCACTGCGCGCATGCGGTGCCCCCGCCCCACACGCTTAAATCCACTCTCTTTCCTGCTTTTTTCGGAGCGTTCATGTCGGATTTTGTTCATTTGCACTGCCATACCGAATACAGCCTTTTGGACGGCGCCATACGCATCAAGGACCTTTGCGCCCAGGCCAAGGACTTTGGCATGCCCGCCTGCGCCATTACTGATCACGGCAATCTTTTTGGCGCGGCCTATTTTTATCAGGGGTGCAAAGAGTTTGGTGTAAAACCCATATTTGGCTGTGAAGTATATGTTTGTCATGACCATACTGACAAGAAAACCGAATCTCCGCTGGCCCGCAAGCGCAATCACCTTATTTTGCTGGCGCAGAATAAAACGGGCTACCACAACCTGGTCAAACTGGTAAGCCACGGCTTTCTTGAAGGTTTTTATTACAAACCCCGCGTGGACAAAGCCCTGCTGCGCAAATATTCCGAAGGGCTTACCTGCCTTTCGGCCTGCATCGCCGGTGAAATTCCCCGTGCCATTTTAGCCGATGATATGGATATGGCCCGCAAGCTTACCCTTGAGTACGCCAGTATCTATCCCGGCCATTTTTACCTTGAATTACAGTCAAATGGTCTGAAAGAGCAAGAAAAGGCCAATACCGGCCTCATAGAGCTTGCCGAAACCTGCAATCTGCCGCTGGTGGCCACCAACGACTGCCACTACCTCACCGCCGAGGATGCCGAGGCCCATGAGGTGCTGCTCTGCATCCAGACACAGACCACAATGGACGACCCCAAGCGTATGAAGTTTGGCACGCATGAGCTGTATTACAAGTCCATTGAAGAAATGGAAAAATCCTTCAGTCATGTGCCCGAAGCCCTGTCCAACACCATGCGCATTGCAGAAGAATGCAACGTAAAACTGGACTTCGGCAACCATTATTTCCCGGTATATCAGCTACCTGAAGGGGCCAGCATGGAATCTGAATTCCGTCGTCTGGCTGAAGAAGGGCTGGAAAAAAGGCTGGAAAAGCACCCCGATCAGGCGTCTATCAATCCAGAGGAATACCACGAGCGCCTGCAGTACGAGCTGCGCGTTATTCTTGAAATGGGCTTTCCCAGCTACTTTCTCATCGTGCAGGAGTTCATCAACTGGGCAAAAAACAACAACATTCCCGTGGGGCCGGGGCGCGGTTCCGCTGCGGGTTCCCTTGTGGCCTGGGCTTTGCGCATCACCAACATTGACCCCATCCCCTACAATCTGCTGTTCGAGCGTTTTTTGAACAGCGAGCGCGTGTCTCTGCCTGATATCGACGTGGACTTTTGCGAGCGTCGCCGCGGCGATGTCATCAAGCACATGGTCGAAACCTACGGTGAAGGCTCTGTGGCGCAGATTACCACCTTTGGCACAATGAAGGCCAAGGGTGTCGTGCGCGACGTGGGACGCGCCTTGGGCATGAGCTTTGCCGAGACAGACCGCATTGCCAAACTGGTGCCTGCCGACCTCAAGATGACCATCAAAAAAGCTCTTGAAGCCGAGCCAGAGCTTGAAAAAATCTATTTTGAAGACCCGCAGGTCAAACACCTGCTGGATACAGCCCGCCGCCTTGAAGGCCTTGCGCGCCACGCCTCAACCCACGCCGCGGGGCTTGTGGTGTCTGACAAGCCCATGGAGGAATACCTGCCCCTCTACCTTGGCAAACGTGGCGAACTTGTGACCCAGTTTGACGGCCCCATGACGGAAAAAGCCGGGCTTGTGAAGTTCGACTTTCTCGGTCTCAAAACCATGACCCTTATTCAAGATACACTTGATAACATCAGTCTTCAGGGCCAAGCGCCGCCCGATCTCGATAATCTGCCCCTGACGGATGCCGAAACCTACGAGCTCTATGCCAGAGGCGAGACCGACGGGGTTTTTCAGGTTGAAAGCTCTGGCATGCGGCAGTATTTGCGCATGCTGCGGCCCACCTGCTTTGAAGACGTTATCGCCATGCTGGCTTTGTACCGTCCGGGGCCTCTTGGTTCTGGCATGGTTGACGAGTTCATCAAGCGCAAACACGGCCAGGTGCCCGTTGTCTACCCCCACGAGTCGCTCACCGACTGCCTGCGCGACACTTACGGCGTCATTGTTTATCAGGAACAGGTCATGCAGATCGCCCAGATCATCGCCAGCTACACGCTGGGCGGGGCCGACCTTCTGCGCCGCGCTATGGGCAAGAAAAAAGCTGAAGCAATGGCCAAAGAACGGGTCACCTTTGTGGCCGGTGCCACACAAAACAATATCAGCGAAGACACAGCCAATGAAATATTTGACTTGATGGAAAAATTTGCGGAATACGGCTTCAACAAATCGCACTCCGCCGCCTATGCCCTCATTTCATATTACACTGCCTATCTCAAGGTTCACTACAAGGTTGAATTCATGGCTGCCCTGCTCACCTCAGAAATGGGCAATCAAGACAAGCTGCTCAAATACGTATCCTGCTGCAAAGATATGGATATTGATGTCGTGCAGCCCTCAGTGAACCGCAGCCAGCGCGAATTTACGGCCTATGAAGGCAAGGTGGTCTTTGGTCTTGGCGGTATCAAGAACGTGGGGGATGAAGCCATCCGCGAGCTGGTAGAATCCCGCAAGGAAGATGGCGAATTTGCCTCACTTTTTGATTTGTGCTGCCGCGTCAATCTGCGCAAGGTCACCAAGCGCGTGCTGGAATCCCTTATCAAGGGTGGTGCGTGCGACTGTTTTGGCGTGGCCCGTGCGGCCATGCTGGCTTCGCTTGAAGCGGTGGTTGCCCGCGCCCAAAAGAAAGCCAAAGATAAAAATTCCAATCAGGTTTCTTTGCTTGCTATGGCCCCTGTGGTGGAAAGCGCCCCGCAGTCGGGCGTGGGACTGGATTGCCCTGAGGCACATCTGCCTGAAATGTCAGATGAAGATAAGTTGCGCGCTGAGAAAGAAGCTCTGGGCTTCTTTCTTACAAGCCATCCCTTGCAGCCCTATGTGCGTGAAATTCGCCGCCTTGGCCTGACAACCCTTGAAGATGCCCGCGACATGTTCCCTGGTGCCGAGGTACGCTGCGCGGTACTTGTGACCAGCATTCGCGAAGTCGTAACCAAGAGCAAGGGCGAGCGCATGGCTTTTGCGGCCATTGAAGACCTTACAGGGCACGGCGAGGTTACCTTTTTTCCTCGCACCTACACCGAGATACGCCAGTTGCTGCATTCAGAGCAGCCGCTGTGCCTCACTGCCCGACTTGACAAGGAGCCGGAGGAAAGCCGCGATCTGGATGAAGACAGTGATGATGCACCCCGTGAAATCAAGTTGCTTGGGCAAAGCCTGCTGCTTATGGCCGAGTGTTGCTGCCTTAACGATACCCCGGTGTGCGTGCAGATTCCCTCGCACCGCATGAGCAGAGAAGACTTGCTGGCCCTGCGCAATATTCTTGAAGGGCATCCCGGCTCCGTGGAAACCCACGCACAGGTCTGCCTGGACGGGCATATCTGCCACCTGCATCTCGACAATGCCCTCAAGGTTACCCCCGGCCCAGAGCTGGACAAAGCCCTTGCCGCGTGGGCATCATGAGGCCCATTCCTTTATGCTGAAATTTTTTGTGGTGACAGGCTTTGGTCTGACGCTTCTCAACGGCTGGATCATCTGGTGGCTCTGGCGCGCCCTTGACCACACGGGCTGGCTGCGTCCGGTATTGTGCCTCACCGTGGCAGTGCTGGGAGCCTCCTTTCCCTTGCTGTACAAGCTTGGCGGCGATTTGGCCGCTGAAGTCTGGTTACTGCGGGCAGGATCATTCTGGCTTGGCATATCCTTTTACGTTTTCATTCTCGTCCTGATTCTGGATATCTGGGGCCTGACAAGCCGCCTGTGGGCAGGCCCGCCCGTGGCTCCACGTTGGGGAGCCACTCTGCTTGTTATGGGCATTCCCCTTATTATCGGATGCGCGAGCTGGTTTAATGCCGCCAACCCCATTGTCCGCCAGTATGACCTGACCATACGCACCAATGACCCGGTGCCGCAAAGGTATGCGCAGTCTCCTCTGGTATTGGGGGTGTTGGCAGACATGCACCTGGGGCGCATCATCACAGCGCCGCGCCTTGTGCGCGCTATGGACCTGCTTGCACCGTACAAGCCGGATGCCGTGCTCTATGTCGGCGATATTATTGACGACCATATTCTTGTGGATGTGGAGGGCATGGCTGCCGCCCTGGCCCGCGTACAGCCCCGGCTGGGGCATTGGGTAGTGCCGGGCAACCATGAGTATATTTCAGGCCCCATCAAGCACAGCCTGGATATCCTGCGCCGCAGCGGCATGCAGGTATTGCGGGATCAGTGGCACATTCTGGACAATGCCATTGTGCTTGTGGGCAGGGATGATCGGAGCCGTCGTGCTTTTGAGGGAACACCAAGAAAAAGCCTGCCTGAAATTCTCGCAGACGTGCCGCAGGCGCACCGCAACCTGCCCATTTTTGTTATGGACCATCAGCCGCATAACCTTGATGAGGCGCGCACTGCCGGGGCTGTGTTGGAACTTTCAGGCCATACCCATTATGGGCAGCTTTGGCCCTTCCACTGGGTGGTGGAGAGCATGTACGAAAACCCTATGGGCCTGCTGATCAAACAAGGGCTGCACTCTGTGGTAACGGCGGGCGCTGGCACATGGGGGGGCCCCATGCGCAACACTTCGCGGGCAGAGGTGCTCATTGTCAACGTGCACTTTGCGCCCACGGCTCAATAGAACACTATAGAGCACTTTTGCGATTCTAGAGGCATTTTTACGCTTCTAAAGAGCGCTTTTGCCCTTGTAGAGCGCATGTTGCGCTTCAGCTATTCTTCTACAACAGGCGTTCCTGTGACGGGCAAAAAACCGTGCCTGATAAAATGGTCAACCAGACCAAACACGATTTCATTGCCACAAAAATTTCCCTTGGCGATGGCGGCCCTGTATGCGGGCAAATTTGCCTCAAAGCGGCGCAGCAACTCTGGCTCAAGGCTCAGCATGTCAGCCTGCATGCCATAGCCAAGCCGTTCAATGTAAAGGGCGTTGAAGCGCTGCTCAACCATGGCCTTGAGGGGCAGGGTCAAAATGGGCTTGCCAAGATAAAGCGCCTCGCCCATGAGCGTATGCCCGCCCCCCTGGATGACGTATGAGCACCCTTCAAGCAGCCGCAAAAAGCCCTCTTCGCTCTTGCTCATAAAAATAACGTTGTCTTCCTGCCCTTCAGTGCGGTCATAGCCGAAGACATAGCAGGTCTTACGTGTGGCGGCGCGCAAGAAGTCCACCAGTTTACGGTGTGTGGAGTTGCTCTGGTACACCAGCACATGGCCGTCATCGCGCGGGTTCAGGGCCAAGACACTGTCGCGCAGAATGGGCGGCGCAACCCGCGCTTTATACTGGGACAATACCGCTGGCGCATAGAACGAAATGATAAGATTTTCTGCCGTGGGCCGAAAAAGATACCGTGGCGTCAGCCCTTGCACAAAGGTGTCCCACCACATATTCACGGGCAGGTTGTGGCAGCAGCAGGTGATCACATGCTGGTGGTCCAGCGTCAGGCATGGCAGGCCTGCTTTTTCGGCGGCCCGCGGCACAAAATATTCAAGGTCGGTCATGCAGACATCAGGCTTGAATTCGTCAATCAGGCGCGAAACCTGATCAATATAGCGCTGTCTGTGCCAAAGCAGAGGCAGGGCCCTCTTGATGGTGGCCGCGAAGTCCACCTTGTAGTCCTTGAAAGCCGTTCCCAGGTTGGGCACGCGGCGCACAGGAAACTCCGGCTCGAGAATCTTGGGGGCATCGTCGTCGGCAACAAAAAGAAATTCATGGCGGGACAGTCGGCGAGCAATGGTCAGGCCACGCATGGCGTGTCCATGTCCTGTGCCATGTATGCCATAAAGAACACGCGCCATAAGCATCCTTTTTTCAGTTGGTGAGGCTAAATGCGGTTGACGGATAAAGCGCCGTCAGGCCGAATAGGCATGCACCGTAAAATTTCTTGATAAACCCCATATCAGCTTAGCCAGACAACTGGGCACACAACCGGGGCACATAACTGGACAGGTTAGCAAGCAGCTAGGTCAACCGTCAATGCCACAATTTACTACGCACCTGCAACATCTTGACGGCACAGGCTTTTGTTATCTAGCATTCTGGCATGGATTGCATGTTCGGCTCTTGCTGGCAGCCTGCCAACAAGCCACCTGCTTTCCAGGCCCGTAGTATAGACAAGATGAGGTAGCAATGAACAGCCGTAAAATCAGGGAAGACCTGGGCCGCGCGAGAGCCAGCAGCACTCGCCGCGACCCGGCACGCGCTCTCTACTTGGCCATATCGGCACTTAAAGATTTGGGCGGGCAGCCTGCCCCCACCGACCTGCGCGGCGATGTGCGAACCACAGTTCTCACACTGGCAGCAGACCCTGAGCTGAAGGACCACCTGCCCGCAAACCTTGCCTACCAGCCGGGCAATGAAAAAGATTTGCTGCAACTATTAGCCAATGCCTATCAAAGCGTAATGGGTAATACTGCGCAAGAAGACTACGAAACAACCTTGCAGCGCAAACTCAATATTGACCGCAACCTGCGTGAAGGCAAAAAACTTCTTTCTGAAGGGCGTGCTTCAGAAGCAGATGCCTGCTTTGCTGAAGCCACGAAGTCTTACAAGGACGAACTGGCCATCTTTGCCATGATGGCTACGGCCATGATGCATGCCAAGGAATATGTGCGGGCACTGGGTCATGTGCGCAGTGGCCTGAAAGAAGACCCAAAAAATGCGGAGCTGATACATCTGGCCAATGAATGCATCCGCCTGCGCAGCCTCAGCTGACGAAATTCAAACTCCTTTTTTTGCAGCGCCTTATGGCTTCTGCCTAGGTGAGCCGTGTTCCTTAGCCGGAACGCGGCCAACTTATGTCTGCGTGAGCTTGTCATACTTCAAGAAAAAATCTAGAGTTTAGCGCCTATTCATTATCACTTATGGGGCCAAGCATGGACGTTGTACGTTATATTCACGCTGCCGATTTACATCTGGACACCCCCTTTCGCGGGCTTTCACGTGAGGCGGCTCAGGGCGGCCATCTGGCGCGTCTGCTGCACGAAGCGACCTTTAAAGCGCTGGACCGACTTTTTCGACTGTGTGAAACAGAAAAACCAGACTTTCTTGTCCTGGCTGGTGACGTGTATAATGAAGAAGATCGCAGCGTCAAAGCGCAGCTGCGCCTGCGTGATGGCTGCCTGCGCCTGCGCGATGCCGGTGTGCGCGTCTTTATGGCCCACGGTAACCATGACCCCCTTTCTTCCCTGCTCTCCTCCATCCGCTGGCCCGACAATGTGACCATTTTCGGCCCTGAAGTAGAACGCCATGTGGTGGAAAAAAATGGCAAGGCAGTGGCTGTTGTGCATGGCATAAGCCATGCCAAGGTCCGCGAAGGCCGCAACCTGGCTCGTCTCTTCCGGCGGGATTCAGAGCAGCACTGCTTTCAGCTTGGCGTGCTGCATTGTACGGTTGATGGTGAAACAAAGGCCGACCGCTACGCCCCCTGCTCGCTGAATGATCTGAAAGACACGGGCCTTGATGCCTGGGCTCTTGGGCATGTGCACGAACGCCGTACCCTCTGCGAAGAGCCCTTTATCGCCTATTGCGGCAACAGCCAGGGGCTGCACGTCAATGAGGCTGGCCCCCGCGGCTGCCTCATGGTGACGGCCAGGGCAGAAAATCCGCAGACTGAGGATTCAGGCAGGCCATCATTATGGCAGTGTCAGGCCGATTTTGTGCGCCTTGGGCCTGTGCAGTGGACAACACAAGACCTGGATCTGAACGGCGTAGATCAGCTTGATCAGGTTGAAAACCGCCTTCTTCAATGCCTGGACAAGGCCGCCGCAGACACGGATCCCGGTTGTGAAGCTCTGCTTGCCCGCGTGCACCTGCACGGCAGCACCTCTCTTGACGCGGTCCTTCGCGACTCCAACAATCAGGAAGACCTACTGGAACGCCTTGGACACCTTGCCTCTGGCGCGCCTGGTGTCTGGGTCAAGGATTTGCGTGTAGACACAAGCCCCGCCGTAGACCACGCCCAATACCTGCAACGTGAAG
>JAQVZK010000054.1 GCA_028708195.1 Desulfovibrio sp. | reverse complement strand
CATCACCTTTGAGGTATGGACCTACACCGGCGCAGCCCACGGCAATCTTGACGTCATGACCCTGAACTACAGCCTGCTCACCGGCCAAAGGCTCGGACTTGTGGACCTTTTTGAAGACCCTGATCTGGCCCTCAACCTCATGTCCACCTGGGCATACAAAGAGCTTTCGCGCCGCCTGGGCGGCATGCGGCAAGAGCAGATGCTGCGCACAGGGCTTACACCTGTTCCCGAAAACTTTGCCAGCCTGACCCTGACCCCGCAGGGCGTACGCATCAATTTTCAACCCTACCAGGTTGCGCCCTGGGCGGCTGGCGCGCAAAAAGTAGATATGGCCCTCGAACAATTGCTGCCAGCAAGCCCCCTGCTGCGCCTCTGGGGCCGCTAGCCAGACTTTGTGGGGGGGAAGGAAGAATTTGTGGAAGAAAGAGTTTTGTGGGGGAGGAACCCTTTTACAAAAGGGTTCCTCCCCCACACCCCCTCCCCCTAAAACTTTCACACCCTACCCCTAAGCCTTCATTCAGAACGCTACAGGCAGTTTTTTGATGTGAGCAGGGTTCGCAAAGGCAAAGCCTTCTGGGCCTGCCAATGCCGCAAGATTACGCTGTTCCTACATAAACGCGGAACACACAACGCCCGCCGCAACATTTCGCCGCATATGAGGAAAACGCCCCGTACAGTTTTGTACGGGGCGTTTCCGTGCTCACGGAGCAAACCGCAAAAATGCTCACAAACCGATCAGGCAGCAAGCTTGTTCGGCGTGTTATTCCATAATTTCTACGACACCGGCAGCCAGAACACGGCCAGAAACATCATACACAGCAGCAACCTGACCAGGTGCCGAAGGAAACTGGGATGCTGCAAATTCGATTTCAAGAAACCCTTGCGCGTTCAGCCACACCTTGGCGGGCGCGGGCTTCTGGCGGTGGCGCAGACGCACCAGAGTTTCTTCAGGCCAGAAGTGCTGCGGCAAAAAAACATTGGCAAGGCCGGTAACGCAACGGCTGACACCCAATAAGGCGCGCGGCCCCACAATAAGGGCATTGGCCGAACTGTCCTTGGCAAGCACATACAAGGGTTCACTGTGGGCAATGCCCAAACCCTTGCGCTGGCCTTCAGTATAGCGCCAGAGCCCCTTGTGGCGCGCTGTCTCACGCTGCGTGCCGTCCGCATCAAGCAAATAAACCGGGCCGGGGCCGGGCGGAATAATGGCCGCAGTCTGCCACTGCCGTTCAAGAAAAGGCCGGTACGCCTCCGCAGATGAACCTGAGCCCGGTGTTTGAGCGTTGGAAGCGCCCACGGCAGGGGCAAAACAGATATCCTGGCTCTCATGCGGCACAGGCACCTTCAGGCCCGCCTGCGCCACTATTTCGCGCGTGCGGGTTTTGTCCTGATCTGCCAGGGGAAAGCAGGCCAGGGCCAACCGCGCCCGGGGTACGAGACTTAAAAAATAACTCTGATCCTTGGCCGCGTCGTGCGCCGCAGCCAGCAAGGGCAGGTGGTTCATGTCTGCACAGCATGCCGGAGCGGCCCCAGTTGTCCGCACTGGCGCATTTTCCGGCGCTGGCGCAGCTACCTGTGTAAATTCATTGTCCTGCGCTGCCCCTTCTTCAGGCGCGCACACAAGGCGAGCGTAATGCCCGGTGGCAAGTTTATACGCCCCAAGCTCTTGGGCAGCGTCAAGCAATGCGCCAAATTTGACGGCTCGATTGCAAAGGGCGCAGGGGTTGGGAGTACGCCCCTCTGCGTAGGCCGCCACAAACGGGTCCAGCACTTCACGTTGAAAAACAGACCGCAAATCTGCCAGATGCAAGGGCACGCCAAGGCATGCGCAGGCTTCTTCAAGGCCGGGGGGCGGCGCAAGCTCTGCCTCTGGCAAAAAAAAGCCGTGCAGGGCCAACACCCTGTACCCGGCTTTTTGCAGCAGTACCAGCGCGCAAAGACTGTCCACGCCCCCGCTGACGGCCACGGCCACGGTGCACGAGGAGGTTGTGTTGCTCATAGCCATAGTGCGACTCTCAATAGTGCAAACCCGTAACCTTTTTCTGCCGTGCGCGCGTTGTGGCGTTTTGGCACCAGTATGCAACCACGTATCGGAAATAAAGCTTGGGGAAAGAAAGCCCTTGCCTGCAAGAACCTTCTTTCCCCACTAAAAAAAACCTTATGGCAGGTACACTCTCCGGTTAAGGAACGGACGCAGGCGGGCCCGGCCACCCGTGCGGTACCAAATGCCGCGCTACAGTATCTGATTGAGGAACTGGCGCAGGCGGGGGTGCCTTGGTGTGGTAAACAGGGTTTCGGGCCTGCCCTGCTCCACAATCTGCCCCTGATCCATAAAGATGAGCCTGTCAGCCACAGTGCGGGCAAAGCCCATTTCGTGGGTGACGCACACCATAGTCATGCCTTCTTCAGCCAGCTTGACCATAACGTCCAGCACTTCACCCACCATTTCGGGGTCAAGGGCTGAGGTTGGCTCGTCAAAAAGCATGATGTCGGGCTGCATGGCCAGAGCGCGGGCAATGGCCACGCGCTGCTGCTGGCCGCCAGACAGCATGGCGGGATAGACATTGGCCTTTTCGCTGATGCCCACTTTTTTGAGCAGGCCCAGTGCGCGGGATTCGGCTTCTTCGCGCGAAAGTTTGCGCAACTTTATGGGAGCCATTGTCAGATTTTCCAGCACGGTCTTGTGCGGAAACAGATTGAACTGCTGAAAGACCATGCCCAGATTCTGACGGATCAGGTTGATATCATTGTCAGGGCTCATGATATTGGCACCCTTGACAGTGATACAGCCCTGGTCGATCTCTTCCAGCCGGTTGATAGAGCGCAGCAGGGTCGATTTGCCAGAACCTGAAGGGCCGATGATAACCACACGCTCGCCGGGTGCGACATCAAGGCTCACATCCTGCAGGGCAGGCAGCGAGCCAAAATACTTCCAGACATTGCTTATGGTAATAATGGGGGCGGTGGTGCTACTTTCCGTCATAATAATTCAGCCTGGATTCCATAATGCTCACGGTTTTAGAAAGCATAAGCGTGATGACAAGATACAGCAAAGCCACCACGGTATACGTTTCAAAATACAGGTAGGTGGTACCCACAAAGCTTCTGGCCCGCTGCATGATATCGGGCACCGCCATGATGGACACAAGCGAGGTATCCTTGAGCATGGCAATGCATTCGTTGCCCACAGGCGGTAAAATGGTGCGCATGGCCTGGGGCAGAACCACATAGCGCATGGTCTGAAAGCCATTGAAGCCCAGCGAGCGCGCGGCTTCGCTCTGCCCCTTGTTGATGGCGGTGATGCCCGCGCGAAAAACTTCGCCCATATAGGCACCGTAGCAAAAACTGATGGCAACGACGGCGGAAGTAACGCCGCTTACCTGCACAAAACGAGAAAGCGCATAGTAAATATAAAAAATCTGCACCAGCAGTGGGATACCGCGAATCACTTCCACATAGGTGGAGGCGATGAGATTGATGATGCGGTTGTTTGAAATACGCCCAAGGCCAGTGAGCAGCCCCAGAGGTACGGCACAGCATATGGAAAGAATGGTAATCCTGAAAGTAATCAAAACGCCGTCAGGCAAATAGAGTAGAATACGTAAATAGGGTTCGGGCCATAGAAGGCACAGGGTAAACAATGCCGAAATAGCCCCAACCAGAGCAATAGACCAGGCGTTTATCAGACGCCATTCACGAGGATCAGGGATGGAGGCTCCATCCGTGACCATAATGATGTTGCCCTTGCTTCCGTCTTTTTTGTCGTGCATCTCAATCCTTCAAGTCAATACGGCTGCGGCGTCCGGGCTTTTGGCCCGGACGCCCATAAAGTCATGGCGAAGAGCGGTCTACTTGGACACGCCCATCCACTTTTCGAGCAACTTGGCTTCAACGCCAGAAGCTTTCACTTCCTTGATGCCCTTGTTCAGCTTTTCAACAAGGTCTTTGCGGCCCTTGCGCACGGTAAAGCCGTAGTATTCCTTTTCGTCCGTTTTGAACGCAAGGTTCAGCTTGCCGGCGGTATCGGCCTTTTTATTGGCGTAGTACATGGCAACGGGGTCGTCGCAAATGACAGCGTCAATACGGCCGCCAAGCATATCCTGAATGGCCAGGCCCACATCGTCATATTCCTTGAGGTCCACGGGAACGCCAGACTTGCGGATCACAAAAACGCCGGTGGTGCCTATCTGGCCGCCGACTTTCTTGCCCTTGAGGTCTTCAAGGCTTTTGATGCTCTTGCCCGCGGGCAGCACCACAGCCTGAGCCACTTCATAATAAGGGTCAGAGAAGTCAAACTGCTTCTGGCGCTCGGGCGTGATGGTGGTGGCTGCCGCAACTATGTCATACTGGCCGGTGGCCACGCCGCCGAAAATGCCGTCCCAGGCAATATTGCGAACATCAACTTCAAAACCGGCGGCCTTGCCCACTGCGGTAATAAAGTCAACGTCAAAACCCACGGGCTGCTTGTTTTCATCAAGAAATTCCATGGGGGGCCAGGTGCAGTCTGTGGCCACAATATATTTTTCAGCGGCTACAGCCTGACCGCAAAGCAGCGCCAGGGTCAACAGGGTAAGAGTAAGACGACGGATCATGAAGCCTCCTTGCATAACGGCAAACGCCACCAACATGCGTCAGCAGCGTTCCCTTGCGGACTAATTGGATTTACCCATCCATTTTTCAATAATTTTGGCTTCTTCACCAGAAGCCTTTACTGCCTTGATACCCTTGTTCAGCTTTTCGACCAGGTCCTTGCGGCCCTTGCGTACGGTGAACCCGTAGTATTCCTTTTCGTCCGTCTTGAACGAAAGGTTCAGCTTGCCGGCGGTATCGGCCTTCTTGTTGGCATAATACATGGCCACAGGATCGTCGCAGATAACCGCGTCAATGCGGCCGTTCACAAGATCCTGAATGGCCAGGCCCACATCGTCATATTCTTTGATGTCGGCGCCCACGTTGGCCTTGCGCAGCACAAAAATGCCGGTGGTGCCGATCTGGCCGCCCACTTTTTTGCCCTTCAGGTCGGCAAGGCCCTTCATGCTCTGCCCTTCAGGCAGCACCACGGCCTGCACCACTTCGTAGTACGGGTCGGTAAAATCAAACTGCTTCTGGCGCTCGGGCGTGATGGTGACCGAAGAGGCCACAATATCGTACTGCCCGGTGGCAATACCGCTAAAGATGCCGTCCCAGGCCACATTGCGGATTTCCATATCCATACCTACTGCCTTGCCAATGGCGCGCAGATAATCCGTGGAGTAGCCTTCGGGTTTTTTGTTGGCGTCAAGCATCTCCATTGGCGGCCAGGTGCAGTCGCTGGCGACCACAATTTTTTCAGCCGCCAGAGCCGGGCTGCACATAAGAACGAGACCAATCATGGCGAGGGTAATTCGGCGAAGCATGGGACCTCCTAAAATGGTTTCCTTCAAAGCCCGCCGCCCACGGCGCCTGTGGGGGGACGCCTGCTCCGCAAGCCGCTGAGCGGCAAACAGACCTCAGTTGGTCTGTTTTTACCGGATTGCGCAGTACCACCTGTGCGGGGCGGGCAGCCAGAAAAGAGCGTGTTCTTCTTTAGCGTCGAGCGCCCGTCGCGTCAAGCACCGAGGCCGTTCAAACACGCTAGTGCAAGAACATTTACCATGTGTTACCGGGGGTAGGTTCGTTATTGTCAGGGATGCCCGAGGGCATGTCTTCAGATTTACTGCCATACCCGCTGCTGTCACCAGCATCAAGCTTTCGTACATGCGGTACAGCGTGAGCTGCTGCTTTTCCTACAGTATCCACGCCGTCGCCATCCATATCATCACGGTCATCGCGCAGAGCCTGTTGTAAAAACCAGTCTTCACGGATGCGCCAGGATGCGGCGGCCGTGTACGCCGGTGAAGAATACCCCACAGAGAGCACCAGGGTGCGGCGGGCATGCTCCTGAAGGCGGATAAGCAGGGGCGTAAAATCTGCATCACCAGAAAGAATGATAAACTCGTCAAACTTGGTGGAATGCGAAAGGTCATCCATACAGTCCATGACCAGATGGATGTCAGTGCTGGTCTTGCCGCGCGAGGTCAGGGGGGGGCAGTCCACCACCTGAAAGGCACTGCGGATGAAAAAGTTGCGGAACTCTTGATATCGCTGTGGATTAAGGTAACACATGCGCTTCAGAATGCGGCGGCGTACGCCCTCGCCATAAAGAATGCGCAAGGCATGATTTTCTATCCAGCGCACCCAGCGGTATGGTGCGGAACCAAAAGCACGAGCAGCTTCAGGATCAATTTCAAGAAATCGGGTAAAAATATTGTCAAAATCGACATATAAAGCGCTGTAAACCTCATCAAAACCAGTAAATCGTGCCATATTGTCCTCATGGTAAGCTTACGTATTAGCTTAGTATATTTTGCCTGCCTTCATATGGCAAGGTTTTTGCCTTACTTGAATTGCCATAGAACGCAAGATATTATAAAAAAATTGCAGGTTACGAATCTTGATCTTGGCGGCATATTTTCGCTCTGGAGGGGCAGTGCACAACTTACTTAAGCAGGGCAAAAGCTATTTGACCGCCATACGGGCACACTGTGAAGTTTTTCGGCAATCCCCTCCGGCGGAACGCTGGTTCGCGTGCCTTTTCTGGTCCTTTTGGGTTTCTTTGGTCACATTTCCTATGGGCTACGCTCTTCGCGACATAATGCCCCTGGTCTGCCTTGTTTTTCTGGCTCTTTACTACCGCCACAACTGGCAGAACAGCGTTCTGAGGCGGCTCACCACCTGGCCGCTTTTTGTCTGCCTTGGGCTCATGGTGCTTATTGGTGTTGTCTTTTCTGAAAACGTCACGGCATCATTGCTGCACGCGGGTTCTGGTCTTAACAAGGGTTTTATCCTTCCCTTCATCGCAATGGAATGCGTGCGGGATGAAAAAGACCTGCGCCGCCTGGTCTGGGCCAGTGTGCTGGCTGTTTTCTGGCAAGGCCTGGACGGGGTATGGCAGGCGCAGACCGGCAAAGACTTTCTTATGGGCTACCCGCCGAACCATGGGCGCCTCACAGGCAGCTTTGATGATTATGAGGTGGGCAACTACATTGCCTTGGCTCTTATCCCGGCCTTTGGCCTGTGGTATATTTTGCGCCAGTCTTTTTCACGCCTGCCTTCACTGCTGCTCTGTTCGGCAACCCTGTGGCCAGCGTTTTTTCTGCTTTCCGGGGCAGGCAGCCGCAGTGGCGCATTGGCCATTGCCGCGGCCCTGGGCCTGTGGCTATTGTTGAAAGGCGCGTCCGGTCGCTGGAAAAGCATACTGTTCGCAGCCGCGGCCCTGCTTCTGATTCTCGCGGCACAAGGGCGTGCCCGCATGGATGCGGTGGTGGACGACGGCAGATGGAGCTTATGGAAACTCGGCTGGCGCGTTTTTCTTGAACACCCCTGGCTCGGAGCCGGAGCCGGACAGTATAACAGCGCTTTTCGTACCCTTGGCCTCACGCCTGAAAAAGATATCATCACCATAAGCCACCCGCACAACATTTATCTTGATATGCTCTATGCGCACGGGCTCATTGGTTTCACTCTGGGCATGGTCTTTCTGCTGGGTTTTTCGTGGTGGGGCTACAAACGTATTCGGCCTCGCCTTCTGGCGGAACGCTCACAGGGCAGAAAGAGCATTTACTGGCACATGGCGGCATGGTTCTGGATAGGATTTGTCGCATGGCTGTTCAACGGTATTTTTGGTCATGATTTCTATCGCGTCTGGTGGTTTGCCCTTGCCATGTGCCACCTGGGAGTCATGATTGGCGCTATCATCAACGGCCCAACAGATGATGTGGCCACCCGGCATGTGCCCCGGGAGTAGTGCGAACCCGCTAGAATACCGCGCTCACAGCCTTTTTCAAAAAATCAAGAAGTGAACCGCTGCCGCCGGTGCAATTGCAGGCGGCAGCATTACACCAACCTTAGCTCAAAAAACACAGCGATTTTTTTGGCCTTATCTCAAAAAAACAGCAAAGTTCTTGACAGAGAGCAGGGCGGATTATTCTCCGCCAGGCTGCGTTTCGGCATGCTCTTCTCCGACAAACTCGTCAGCAGCGGGCGGCGCACCAGCACTGCCGCTTCTGGCCGACCGCAGCAGGGTCATGGCCTCATCCTTGGTGATGATGCGGCCCTTACAGCAGGCGTTCTGGAGCGAGTTTTCAGGGCAGTAGCCCATCTGCACACAATTGGGTCCAGCACCCGCAAAAAGGTCAGGAACAGCCTTGCGGCACAGCCGCAACATCTGCCATGCCAAATGCCTGATCTCATACTGCGCGTTGCGGCAACAGCGGATGGAAAACCAGTCCAGCAGGGCGTGGGCGTTCATACCCACAATGGCCTTAAACTCTGTGGCCTGCGGCTTCAAATAGCGCAAATCCTCTTCAGGCAGCCCGGCATCGAGCCCCGCGTCATACCACTGACGCCCGATATCGGCCAGATCGTGCCCGCTCAGGCTGACAGTTCCCCCGTCGGGCAAATTCACCTGCGCGGTAAATTCCGCCGCGCTCCGTGGGTAGACCACAGAGTAACGACGCTTTCCGCCCAGTTCTGCCCGGCCAGACTTGATAAGGTAAGAAGCCAGGCGCTTGCGCACCAGCTGGGTTTCGGTAACGCGCGAATACCCCTCAAGACCGAAGATAAAAAAGTCGAATTCCAGGGCAGCCCTGTGCCCGGAAGACAAAATATTCTCCACAATCTTTTTTGAGTACGGCGAGGCCACAATGTCTTCAAGGTCGCGCTCACTACGCACAAAGCGGGCCGCTATGTCGGTGTAAACTTTTCCACCGCCAGCAAGCAATACGACCTTGCCGTTACCTGTAAATTTTTCGTCCAGCATTACAACTCCTTGGCGCGCAGTGGCGCTGCTCGACGCAGCATATGCCAAAGCCCCTCACCCGGCAAGATGGGCTCATAAAATCACAAGCCGCGAGGCTCTGCGCCAATGGTCCGGGCACACTGACAGCCAGCCATATCTTGACACAACAGGGTCAAAAAGACAGAGTGAAAAACCGTTTTCTCACGCCCGCGATTTCAGGCTTGCCCGTGTCCGCCCCTGCCCCTTTTCTGACCGGACACTGCACTGCGGCCCGGCAGACCACGGTAGCATGACGGCTACACGCACCCACAAGCACCATGAGCTTTATCAGCAGCAAGGAGACCATATGAGCCAGCATCCCGCCCCCCACAACAAACCGGACAGCAAAGGTTTCTTCGGCGCTTACGGTGGCCAGTTTGTTCCTGAATCCGTTAAAGCCCGCCTTGAAGAATTAGCTGTGGCAATGGAGGCGGCCCTGGCCGATCCCGAATTTTGGCGTGAGCTTGAAGACCTCTTCCTGCACTATACAGGCCGCCCCAGCCCGGTCTTTCATTGCGCCAACCTGAGCCGCAAGCTTGGCGGTGCCCAGATTTGGCTCAAACGCGAAGATCTTAACCACCTTGGCGCGCACAAGATCAATAACACCCTCGGGCAATGCCTGCTGGCCAAACGAATGGGCAAAACCCGCGTCATTGCAGAAACCGGCGCAGGCCAGCACGGCGTGGCCACTGCGGCCACCGCGGCCCTTATGGGCCTCAAGTGCACCATCTGCATGGGTGAAGTGGATATGGAACGCCAGCGCCTCAACGTCATCCGCATGCGCATGCTCGGAGCCGAAGTGGTGGCCGCCATGTCCGGACAGCGCACCCTCAAGGAAGCCGTTGATGAAGCCCTGTCGCTGTGGGTGACAGATGATGAAATCTTTTACGTGCTTGGCTCCGCAGTGGGGCCGCACCCCTACCCCTATATGGTCCGGCAGTTCCAGGCCATCGTGGGCAGCGAAGCCCGCGCCCAGATGCTCGAAGCCTGCGGACGCCTGCCCGATGCGACCCTGGCCTGCGTGGGCGGCGGCTCCAACGCCATAGGCATTTTTTCGGGCTTTATACACGACGCTGACGTGCGCCTCATTGGCGTGGAACCCGGCGGAGTTGGCAACGAGTACGGCCAGCACGCCGCCTCTCTCAGCTTGGGCGAACCCGGCGTGCTGCACGGCTTTAACTCCTACATGCTCAAAGACGAAAAAGGCGAAGCCGCATCCGTGTACTCCATTTCAGCCGGGCTGGACTACCCTTCGGTGGGACCAGAACACTCCATGCTCAAAGACGCGGGCCGCGCCGAATATGTCAGCATCACCGACAAGGAAGCCCTGGACGCGTTTTTTGCACTGTCCCGCAATGAAGGCATCATTCCGGCCCTTGAATCCTCACACGCGCTGGCCCAGGCCATAAAAATGGCCCCCGGCATGCCCGCTGATGCCATCCTGCTGGTCAATTTGTCCGGGCGGGGCGACAAAGACGTGGCACAGGTGGCCGAAATGATGGAAAAAGGCGAATATCAGGCGTAGAGGATTTTATTGCCGCAAGGCTTTGTGGGGTGGAAGAGCAACGTTTTGTGCGGGGATGGCCCCCTTACCACCACCCCAAAGCCCCCCTGCTCTCCCCCTGACGATACTATTGCCACAACG